>NZ_JBLEBI010000063.1:0-34727 GCF_047340315.1 Streptomyces sp. AF1A | reverse complement strand
AACGGGAGGGAACCAGACCGCGGGACGGTCAGCCCGCGCTGGGCGCCGTGAGCCCCGCCTCGGCCAACTCCGACGCGTCCACCGGGAGTTCGGCGATCACCGTGAAGCCGCCGCGCGGCGACGGGCCGGCCGTCAGCGAGCCGCCCGCCGCCGCGAGGCGCTCGGTCAGCCCCTTCAGACCCGTGCCGCCGATGCCCTCGCGGGGCCGGCCGGCCGCCCTGCCGGTGCCGTTGTCGGTGACCGTCAGCCGGACCCGCTCGGCGGCGCCGTCCACGGTGATCTCGCAGCGGCTCGCGTCGCTGTGCCGGACCACGTTGGTCACCGCCTCGCGCACCACCCAGCCGAGCAGCGCCTCGGTCTGCGGAGCGAGCGGCGTGCCGGACTGGCGCACCACCGGCTCCACGCTCGCCGCGGACAGCGCCGAGCGGGCCCGGGTCAGCTCGGTGGCGAGGCTGCCCTCCCGGTAGCCGGTCACCGCCTCGCGGATCTCGGTCAGCGCCTGCCGGCCCACCGACTCGATGTCCGCGATCTGGCCGAGCGCCGCGTCCATGTCGCGCGGTGCGAGGCGCCGGGCCGCCTCCGACTTCACCACGATCACCGACAGGGTGTGCCCGAGCAGATCGTGCAGATCCCTGGAGAAGCGCATCCGCTCCTTCTCCACCGCCCGCCGGGCCAGTTCCTCGCGGGCCGCGCGCAGTTCCCGCACCGCCTCGGAAAGGCCCAGGATCGCGGCGGTCACCATGCTGGAGAGGAAGGTGGCGTAGCCGATGTTCGCCGCGTCGCCCCAGCCGCCGCGGACCGCGGAGACGCAGGCCGCGTACACCGTCAGCAGCAGGCCGGTGCGGCCCAGCCACGGCCCGCGCAGGGCGGCGCCCACGGCGAGGCCGAGCAGCGGGAAGAACATCAGCCAGTTTCCGCCGTAGCCGAGCGCCAGCCCCGTGGTCACCAGGCCCATGAGCAGCAGCGCCACCCTGGTGGAGGCGGCCTGCCGCTTCTCGCGGTCGAAGGAGCGGAAGGTGACGTAGATGTAGAGGGAGTTGAAGGCCATCAGGCCCAGGCCGCCGATCAACGGGTTCGGGGTCCTGCCCTGCAGGAGGTTGGAGAAGGACCCCATCCCCATCAGCAGCCAGGGCAGCAGGGCGAAACCGGTGGGCGGCGGGCCCGGATGGTCGACGTGGGGCGTTGCGCCCCGCTTCCCCGCGGCCCGCTGCGCGGCCTTGAACCGCTCGTGCTCGGCCTTCCACTGGAGCCGCTCGGCCTGCAGCGCCCCTATCCGGCAGCGCACTCCTCGCACCCACTTCATTCCCGTTCCCCCGGTCAGACGGTCCCCGCGCGACGGCGGTACGACAGCACGGCGTACGCACCGAACAGTACGAGCCAGGCCGCCAGCACGATGATGGCACCGGCACCCGGCGCGCGCCCCTCCGATACGGCGGTTCCCAGCTGGGCGAACCGGTGGGTGGGGGTGTACGCCGACAGGCGCCGCAGCCAGCCGGGGAAGAGGCTGACCGGGAACCACAGCCCGCCGAGCACCGCTAGCCCGAGGTTGCACATCATGTTGACCACCCCGGTGCTCGGCCCGGTCAGCCGGTAGCCGTTGCCGAGCCCGAGCAGCGTGAACGGGACCGAGCCCAGCCACAGCAGCAGTGCGATCGCCGCCCACTGCCAGGCGGCCAGCCGCACCCCGTCGACCAGCCCGCCCGCCGCCAGCACCGCGACGATCGCCGGCAGCACGGTCACCACGCCGGTCAGCGTCCGCCCGGTCACCACCCCGCGCGGCGTCATCGGCGTCACGCGCAGCTGCCGCAGCCAGCCCACCGCCCGGTCCTCGGCGACCGCGCCGCCCGTGTTCAGCGCCGAGCCGACCGCGCCGTAGGCCGCCATGCCGACCATCGCCGCCGTCCGCCAGCCCCGCTCGTCGTCCCCGAGGTTCGTGAACAGCAGATACATCAGCACCGGCATCACGACACCGCCGATCACGAAGCCGGTGTCGCGCAGCGTGCGGCGGATCTCCAGCCGTACGTAGGCGAGCATCACAGCACCTCCGGGGCGGGGGCGGGCGAGGTGAGGGCCAGGAACGCGTCGTCCAGCGAGGCCGGGGCCACCTCCAGGCCCCGGATCGCGCCCAGCTCGGCCAGGGCGATCACGGTCGCGTCGGAGTCGTCGGTGCGCAGCCGGGCCCGGCCGCCGCGCGTCTCCACCGAGCGGACGCCGGGCAGCAGGGCCAGTGCCTCGGGCGTCCGCCCGGCGAGATCGACGGTGACCAGGTTGCCGCCCGCCGCCCGCCGCAGCTCCTCGCCCGTGCCGTCGGCGGCGATCCGCCCGCGGTCGATGACCACGATCCGGTCCGCGTGCGCGTCCGCCTCCTCCAGATAGTGGGTGGAGAACAGCACGGTGTGCCCGCGCCGGGCGTACGCCCGCATCGCGTCCCAGAAGGCGTGCCGCGCCTCCACGTCCAGCGCCGCCGTCGGCTCGTCCAGCACCAGCAGCGCCGGATCGCCCGCCAGCGCGACCGCGAACCGCACCCGCTGCACCTGTCCGCCGGACAGCCGGTCCACCCGCCGCCCGGCCAACTCCGCGATGCCGGCCAGCTCCAGGGCGCGGGAGACCGGCATCGGCGCCGGGTAGCGGGAGGCGACGAAGCCGACGAGTTCGCCGACGGTGACCCGGGGCACCGGCCGCGCCTCCTGCAGCATGGCGCCCACCCGCCCGGCGCGCACGGACCGCTCGGGAGCCGACCCGAACAGCTCCACCGCGCCGGCGTCCGGCTCGTACAGCCCGAGCAGCAGCCCGATCGTGGTCGACTTGCCGGCGCCGTTGCGGCCCAGCAGGGCCACCGTCTCGCCGCACTCGATGTCCAGGTCGATGCCGTCCACGGCGCGGACCGCACCGTATGCCTTGACCGCCCCCGTGAAGGAGACGGCGCTTCCCCGTTGTGTCATGCCTACGACGCTACGGACCCGGCCCCGGTCCCCGGCAGAGGCGCATGTACGGAGTGGGGCAGTACAAATGTCACCGTCCCGGCTGAGCTGACACAGCGTCAGGAGCCTTCACAAGTGCGGAGTGCTGGGCTATACAGGGGGCCGCTGGACTGGAACGCGTTCTACATCCGCCCGTGGACGACCTCGGTGCGGCCGACGGTGCGGACGGCCGTGCCGAGGTCTTGAGACCTCCCAGGAGCACCATGCCCATCGACGCAGCCAAGGCCCTCGCCGCCGAACCCCGTTCCGGCGAGATCGGCTGGACCGCCAAGGACGTCCAGCTCTACCACCTCGGCATCGGCGCCGGCAGCCCCGCCACGGACCCGGACGAACTCCGCTACACCCTGGAGTCCCGGCTGCACGTCCTGCCGAGCTTCGCCACCGTCGCGGGCGCCGGCAAACCCGGGGTGATCAGCGGTCTTTCCATGCCGGGCGTCGACGTCGACCTGGCCAGGGTGCTGCACGGCGGCCAGAGCCTGCGCCTGCACCGGCCCATCCCCGTCGCGGGCACCGCCACCGCCACCTCCCGCATCGCCGCCGTGTACGACAAGGGCAAGGCCGCCGTCCTCGTGCTGCGCACCGACGTGACCGACGCCGACGGCCCGCTGTGGACCAACGACGCCCAGATCTTCGTGCGCGGCGAGGGCGGATGGGGCGGTGGCCGCGGCCCCTCCGCCCGCCGCGAGGCGCCCACCGGCGAGCCCGACCGGACCGTCGAGCGCCAGATCCGCGAGGACCAGGCCCTTTTGTACCGCCTCTCCGGCGACTACAACCCGCTGCACGCCGACCCCGAGTTCGCCAAGCGCGCCGGCTTCGACCGGCCGATCCTGCACGGGCTGTGCACCTACGGCATGACGCTCAAGGCGGTCGTCGACACGCTGCTCGGCGGCGACGTCGGCCGCGTGCGGTCGTACACCACCCGGTTCGCCGGGGTCGTGTACCCGGGGGAGACCCTGCGCATCCGCATGTGGCAGGAGCAGGGCCGGGTGCGGGTCGCGGTGGGCGCCGCCGACCGGGACGACGCGCCGGTCCTCGCGGACACCGTCGTCGAGCACTCCTGAAACCAGTATCCGAGGGGAGCCGCACCATGCGCGCAGCCGTACTGCACGAGACCGGCCAGGAGAAGCTGGAGGTCCACGACGACGTCGAGGCGGTGGGCTTCGGCCCCGGCAAGGTCAGGGTCCGGGTGCGCGCCACCGGACTGTGCCACTCGGACCTGTCGGCGATGAACGGCGTCCTGCCCCAGCCGGCCCCGTTCGTGCCCGGGCACGAGGGCGCCGGCGACGTCCTCGAGGTCGGGGACGGCGTACGGCACGTCAAGCCCGGCGACCGGGTCGTCATCTGCTGGCTGCCCGCCTGCGGCGCCTGTCCCGCGTGCCGGCGCGGGCAGAGCCGGCTGTGCCTGGCCGGATTCATGAACGCGGGCACCCCCAACTTCCGGCGCTCCGGCGGCGACGTCTTCGGCTTCGCGGGCACCGGCACCTTCGCCGAGGAGGTCGTGGTCGACGCCGGCTGCGCCGTACCCGCCCCGAACGACGTGCCGTACGACATCGCCGCGCTGATCGGCTGCGGGGTGACGACCGGACTGGGCGCCGCGCTCAACACCGCCGACGTCGCGGCCGGTTCGTCCGTGGCCGTCATCGGGTGCGGGGGCGTCGGCATCTCGGCCGTGCAGGGCGCACGGCTGAAGGGCGCCGCCGAGATCGTCGCCGTCGACCCGGTCGCCTCCCGGCGCGAGGCCGCCCTCCGCTTCGGCGCCACCAGGGCCGTCCCACCCGAGGAACTGGCCGACGCCAAGCAGCACGTCACCGGCGGCGAGGGCTTCGACTACGTCTTCGAGGTCGTCGGCAGGTCCGCCACCGCCCGCACCGCCTACGAGAACACCCGCCGCGGCGGCACCCTCGTCGTGGTCGGCGCGGGCGCCATGGACGACGTCCTGCAGCTCACCATGTTCGAGCTGTTCTTCGACGAGAAGCGGATCCTGCCGTCCCTGTACGGCGGCGGGGACGTGGTGCGCTCCTACGAGCGCACCATCGCCCTGTGGCGGGCCGGCCGCGTCGACCTGGCCGGCCTGATCACCCACCGGGTCCAACTGGCGGAGATCAACGAGGCGCTGGACCAGATGCGCACCGGGACCGCCCTGCGTACGTGCATCGAGATCTGAGGGCGGCGGCGCATGTCACGGCCACTCGAGGGACGGTCCGCGATCGTCACCGGCGCCGGACGCGGGCTCGGCCGGGCGGAGGCCCTGGAACTCGCCCGGCTCGGCGCGGCCGTCGTGGTCAACGACCACGGGCGGCCCGGCCGGGACGGCACGGGTGCCGCCTCGGCGGGCCCGGCCGAACAGGTCGCCGCCGAGATACGCGGCGCGGGCGGCCGGGCGATCGCCCACACCGCAGACGTCGCCGACTTCCAACAGGCCCGCGACCTGGTCGAGTCGGCGATCGGCGAGTTCGGCCGGCTGGACATCCTCGTCAACAACGCGGGCATCCTGCGCGACCGCATGGTCTTCTCCATGACCGAGGACGAGTGGGACTCGGTGATCCGCGTCCACCTCAAGGGCCACTTCAACACCACCCGCTTCGCCGCCGCGCACTGGCGGGAGCGGTCCAAGGCGTCCGGGGGAGAGAAGGTGTACGGCCGGATCGTGAACACCTCCTCCGAGGCGTTCCTCGCCGGCTCCGCCGGACAGCCCAACTACGCGGCGGCCAAGGGCGGAATCGTCGGCCTGACCACCTCCACGGCCCTCGCGCTCGCCAAGTACGGGGTCACGGCCAACGCGATCTGCCCGCGCGCCCGGACCCGCATGACCGAGGACGTCTTCGCGGGCCTCCGGGCGCCCGCCGAGGGCCTCGACCCGCTCGCCCCCGAGCATGTCGCCCCGCTCGTCGGCTACCTGGCCGGGCCGGCCGCCGCCCGCGTCAACGGGCAGCTGCTCGTCGTCCACGGCGGCATGGTGGCGATCGTCGAACGGCCGCGGGTGCGGGCCACGTTCGACAGCAAGCAGGAGACCTTCACGTACGACGAACTCGACGCGCTGCTCAGCCCGCACTACGCGGACCGGCCGCCGGGGGAGACGTTCGCGGCGGCGGAGGTGCTGGGGCTGAGACGGGGCTGAACGACGGAACGACAGAACGAAGAAAGAGGGGGCGCCCCTGTCGGACGCCCCCTCTTCCACAACAACCGTCAGGCAGCCGCCTCCGCGCTCTGCCCGGCCGGCTTGCGGTGCCGGCCGTGCGGAGTCGTGTCATTCTCCTGAGCCGCGACCGGGCCCCGGTGCCGGCCGTGGCCGGTGTCCTCCAGGGAGTCGGCGGACAGCTGCTCCGTCGTGCTGGTGTCGCTCATCGGACGTATTCACCCCGTCAACATGATCTTTCGTACAGCCGGGCGAGTCTAACCGGCACACCGCGGGCCGAATCCAGGCGCACACGCCAACCGGCACTAGTTCGTTACAAGACGTCCCAGAGGTGCCTGCTGCAGCGGCACAGGACGCGCCACCGCAGGCTCCGGAAGGTCCGGTTCCGCCGGCTGCCAGGACGCCTCGGGCGCCCCGGCCGCCGTGCCGTCCGGGACCGGACCCTCCAGGCCCACGTCCCCCGCTCCCCCCACCTCCGCGGTCCCTTCCGGAGCCGCAGCCCTCGGTCCCCCAACGCGCGCGACCCCGACCGGCGTTACGGTCCCCGACGCCGGTGTCTGCGCGAAGGGCGCCGGTGTGGCAGTCCCCCATGCCGCCGCCTGCGTGAAGCCTGCGGGCGCCGCGGTGGTCGATCCCCTGGCTTCGGCGGTCCCGGTCGGCGCCGGGTTTCCCGGTCGCTGCGGCTGAGCGGTCCTCGTCGGCGCGGTGTTCCCTGAGCCGTCGGCTTGTGCGAGGTCGGCTGGTGCTGCCGGTCCTGTTGCCCTCGCCTGTGCGGCCCCCGCCGGTACCGCGTTCCCCGGCGCTCCTGCCTGCGCGCCCCCCGCCGGTGTCGCCGTCCCCGATCGCCCGGCCGGTGTCACCGTCCTCGATTGCCCCGCCTGTGCGCCCCGGACCGGCGCCGCCCTCCCCGGTCCCCCCGTCCTCCCGGGGCCCGTCCACGCCGCGGTCACCGCGTCCGGCCTGGGGGGCCTCAGCTGGGCCACGCCGCAGGGGGTCTCCGGCGTGGCGTACGGCAGGCGGAGCGTGCCGTCGTGCGTCCACAGCCCGGAGCCGGGCAGCCATCCCTCGGGCGCCGCGATGTGCGTGACCTGGCGCTCGGCCGGCCTCCAGGTGCCCACCCAGGTGCCGAGCGCGCCGTCGATGCGCAGCGCCACCGCGCAGTTCTCCGGCATCAGCACCTGGCCCGGCTGGATCGCGAACGGCGTCACCGCGCACTCCGGCACCCGCAGGCAGTCCGGGAAGCGCACCGGCAGGGTGCTGCCGAGCACGCCCCAGCCCAATCGTTCCTGCCCCGGCGAGGGCGCGTCGGAGGAGATCAGCAGCAGTCCGCTGTCCAGGTCGGCGAGGAGCAGCCGGTCGTCGCTGGCCTCCGCGATCTGCAGCAGCGGTGAGATCCCGCCCCGCTCCAGGTCCACCACGACCGTCTTGGTGCGCCCGGCCAGCTCCCGGTCCAGCGCCAGCAGCCGCCCGGCGCGGTCCAGCCAGACCCCGCCCGAGCAGCGCCCCGGCACCTCGGTGAGCGGCTCCGGCCCGAAGGCCCCGCCCGCCACCTGCCACACCACGCTGGAGCGCGGGCCGACGGCGACGGCGTACGCCCGCACGCCCCCCGGAGCCGGGGGCAGCAGGGTGAGCCGGGTGCCGGGCTCGGGGCACTCCACCGTGCCGAGCGGCAGTTCGCCGGTGCCGGGGCCGGTCGGGTAGAGCAGGGCGAACAGGTGCCGCCGCTGCGCCGGCCGGTGGATCAGCACCCGCCCGTCGCCCATGGGCTGCACCTCCGTGCCGGGCTCCTCCGGCTGGTTGCCGGGCAGCGGCACCGCATACGGCTCGGGGCCGTCCAGCGTCCAGCGCTCCGGGTACCAGCAGTCACCGTCCAGCGCGAGCCGGGCGGCGTACGCGCCGTCCGCGGTGAGCGTGCAGGCCGTCCCCGGCGCACCGCCGTCCTCGCCGGTCGAAGGGGGTTCGATCGCACAGGCCGTCATCGCTCGATCACCTCCGGTGAAGAAACTAGATTTCGCACGCACGGGCGTGGGACGGGCCGATGGGCGCTTCACACATACGGGTGGCGCAGAAGCGATTCACCTGAGGAAACCGGGGCGTTCGTGCTGACCGCGCCCGGAGCAGGCGCATGCGGTACAGCCCCACCGAACAGCCAGGTAGCCTTTTCCCGTGCCCCGTCTGTCAGAAGTCATCGCCGCGCTGGAGAACCTGTGGCCCGCCGAGCGGGCCGAGTCCTGGGACGCGGTCGGCACGGTGGTGGGCGACCCCGACCAGGAGGTCACCCGGGTCCTGTTCGCCGTCGACCCCGTCCAGGAGATCGTCGACGAGGCCGTGAAGCTCGGCGCCGACCTGCTGGTCACCCACCACCCGCTCTATCTGCGCGGCACGACGACGGTGGCGGCGAGCCACTTCAAGGGCCGGGTCGTGCACACGCTGATCAAGAACGACATCGCCCTGCACGTCGCCCACACCAACGCCGACACCGCCGACCCCGGCGTCTCCGACGCCCTCGCGGGCGCCCTCGACCTCCGTGTCGTACGCCCCCTCGTGCCGGACCCCACCGACCCGCAGGGCCGCCGGGGCCTGGGCCGCGTCTGCGAGCTCGACCACCCCCTCACCGCGCGCGAGCTGGCCGCCCGCGCCGCCGAGCGGCTGCCCGCCACCGCGCAGGGCATCCGGGTGGCCGGCGACCCCGGCAGACGCGTCCGCACCGTCGCCGTCAGCGGCGGCTCCGGCGACAGCCTCTTCGAACAGGTCCGCGCGGCCGGCGTCGACGCCTTCCTCACCGCCGACCTGCGCCACCACCCGGCCTCCGAGGCCGTCTCGCACAGCCCGATCGCGTTGCTCGACGCGGCGCACTGGGCCACGGAGTGGCCCTGGTGCGAACTGGCCGCGAGCCAGCTCGACGAGATCTCCGACCGCCACGGCTGGGACCTGCGGGTCCACGTGTCCAAGACGGTCACCGACCCCTGGACCGCCCACGCGGCGTCCTCCGTCACCACTAGCTAATGGGAGCCCCCAACTGAACGCCGCGCCCGCCGACCAGATCCGACTCCTCGACGTCCAGGACCTCGACGTCCGCCTGCAGCAGCTCGCGCACCGGCGGAAGTCCCTCCCCGAGCACGCCGAGATCGAGTCGCTGACCAAGGACCTCACGCAGCTGCGCGACCTGCTCGTCGCCGCGCAGACCGAGGAGAGCGACTGCGCCCGCGAGCAGACCAAGGCCGAGCAGGACGTCGACCAGGTGCGCCAGCGCGCCGCCCGCGACCAGCAGCGCCTGGACTCCGGCGCCGTCACCTCGCCGAAGGACCTGTCCAGCCTCCAGCACGAGATCGCCTCGCTCGCCAAGCGGCAGGGCGACCTGGAGGACGTGGTCCTGGAGGTCATGGAGCGCCGCGAGGCCGCGCAGGAGCGCGTGCACGAGCTGACCGAGCGGGTCGCGTCCGTGCAGTCGAAGATCGACGACGCGAACGGCCGCCGGGACGCCGCGTACGAGGAGATCGACGCCGAGGTCGCCTCGGTCACCAAGGAGCGCGAGGTCGTCGCGGCCTCCGTCCCCGTCGACCTGCTCAAGCTCTACGACAAGCTGCGCGAGCAGCAGGGCGGCATCGGCGCGGCCAAGCTGCACGCCCGCACCTGCCAGGGCTGCCGCCAGGAGCTGGCCATCACCGAGCTGAACGAGGTCCGCGCGGCGGCGCCGGACGCGGTGGTCCGCTGCGAGAACTGCCGCCGCATCCTGGTGCGCACGGCGGAGTCGGGGCTGTAGGAGTCGGCGGAAGCCGGCCGGAGTCGGTAAGGGGCTTTCGGGGTGCGGGAGTTCATCGTCGAGGCGGACGGCGGGTCGCGGGGCAACCCGGGGCCCGCGGGCTACGGCGCCGTGGTGCGCGACGCGGCGACGGGGGAGGCGCTGACCGAGGCGGCCGAGTACATCGGCATCGCCACGAACAACGTCGCCGAGTACCGGGGCCTGCTGGCCGGCCTGCGCGCGGCCCGGGCCCTCGACCCGGAGGCCAGGATCCACGTCCGCATGGACTCCAAGCTCGTCGTCGAGCAGATGTCGGGCCGCTGGAAGATCAAGCACCCCGACATGAAGCCCCTGGCCACGCAGGCGAAGGCGGTCTTCCCCGCCGACCAGGTCACCTTCGAGTGGATCCCCCGCGAGCAGAACAAGCACGCCGACCGCCTGGCCAACGAGGCGATGGACGCGGGGGCGAAGGGCGAGCAGTGGTCGCCGTCGCAGTCGACGGCCGCACTGGCCGCGGACAGCGGCACCGCCGCGGCGGTGCCCCACGGCGAGCAGCGCCATTCCGGCACGTCCGGCGAGCGGCGCCCGACCGGCACGCATGACGAGCGGCGCCCGACCGGCACGCATGACGAGGGGCGCCCGTCCACCACGCCCGGCGAGCGGCGCTCGTCCGGCACGTCCGGCGAGGGACGTTCGTCCGCTGCCCCCGACGAGCGGCGCTCCATCACCACCCCCGGCTGGAGCGCCGGCCCCGACCTCGGCGCCCCCGCCACGCTCGTGCTCCTGCGGCATGGCGAAACCCCCCTCACCCCCCAGAAACGCTTCTCCGGCAGCGGCGGCACCGACCCCTCCCTCTCCGACGCCGGCCGCGAACAGGCCCACCGCGTCGCCGACGCCCTCGCCCGCCGCGGCACCGTCCAGACCGTCATCGCCTCCCCCCTCACCCGTACGCGCGAGACCGCCGCCATCGTCGCCGCCCGACTCGGACTGGACGTGGCGATCGACGAGGGCCTGCGCGAGACGGACTTCGGCGCCTGGGAGGGCCTCACCTTCGGCGAGGTCCGCGAGCGCTACCCGGATGACCTGAACGCCTGGCTCGCCGACCCGGCCGCCCACCCCACCGGCGGCGGCGAGAGCTTCACCGAGACGGCCACCCGCATCGCGGCCACGCGGGACAAGCTGGTCGCGGCCCACGCGGGCCGCACGGTCCTGCTCGTCACCCACGTCACCCCGATCAAGACGTTCGTCCGCCTCGCCCTCGGCGCCCCGCCCGAGTCGCTGTTCCGCATGGAGCTGTCGGCGGCCTCGCTGTCCGCGGTGGCGTACTACGCGGACGGCAACGCGAGTGTCCGGCTCTTCAACGACACCTCACACCTGCGCCCCTGAGGCCGCCGCCCCGAGCCGGGCCGCGGCCCGCGCCAGCGCCTCGACCCGCGCCCAGTCCCGGGCGCCCACCGCGTCCGCCGGGACCATCCAACTGCCGCCCACACAGCCCACGTTGGGCAGGGCCAGATACCCCGGCGCGGTCGCCGGACCGATCCCGCCGGTCGGGCAGAAGCGGGCCTGCGGCAGCGGACCGGCCAACGACTTCAGATAGTCCGTGCCGCCCGCCGCCTGCGCCGGGAAGAACTTCATCTCCCGCACCCCGCGCTCCAGCAGCGCCACGACCTCCGAGGCGGTCGACACCCCGGGCAGGAACGGCACCCCGGACCCGCGCATGGCCGCCAGCAGTGCCTCCGTCCAGCCGGGGCTCACCAGGAACCGCGCCCCGGCCGCCACGCACGCGCCCACCTGCTCCGGCGTGATCACCGTGCCCGCCCCGACCACGGCCCCGGGCACCTCGCCGGCGATGGCCCGGACGGCGTCCAGCGCGGCCGGCGTCCTGAGCGTCACCTCGATCGCCGGCAGCCCGCCCGCGACCAGCGCCCGCGCCAGCGGCACCGCGTCGGCGGCGTCGGAGAGGACCACCACGGGCACGACGGGCGCGAGATCCAGCACGGAGGCAGCCGGAGGCGAGGGCACAGGCGAGGTCATGCCCTCATCGTGCCCACCGGCTGCATGTCACGCAACGACCGTTGCAGATACTGCAACGACCCTGCGGTGGCCTCAGTGGACCTCGTCCACCAGCACATCCAGCGCCCAGGGCCTCCCGGCCCTGCCCGGCGCCTCCGCCTCCACCGTGTACCCGAGGTCCCGCAGCGCCTCCACCAGCTCCGCCGGGCCCTGCGGCGCGACCCCGGCCGACAGCAGACTGCGGACGATCCGGCCCTTGGTCGCCTTGTTGAAGTGGCTGACGACCTTCCGGGTCGGCGCGTGCAGCACCCGCACGGTCGCCGAGCGGCCCGCGATCTCGCCCGTCGGCTTCCAGGCCGCCGCGTACGCGGCCGAGCGCAGGTCCAGCACCAGTGCGTTCCCGGCCGCCTCGGGCAGCGCCTCGGCCATCGGCGCCCGCCAGTGCCCGGCCAGCGCGCCGAGCCCCGGCAGCTTAAGACCCATCGAGCAGCGGTACGAGGGGATCCGGTCCGTCACCCGCACGGCGCCCCACAGCCCGGAGAAGACCAGCAGCGAGCGCGCCGCCCGGCGCTTGGCGGCGGTGTCGAGGGAGGCCAGGTCCAGGGCGTCGTACAGGACCCCGGTGTAGATCTCCCCGGCGGGGCGGGCGCCGGCCGTGCGCAGCCCGGCGTTCTTCGCGACCTCGCCGCGCAGCCCCTCGCTGAGCCCGAGCACCTCGCGCGCCTTTTCCTCGTCGGCGCCGCACAACTCGACCAGCTCCCCGAGCACGGCCTCTCGGGCGGCGGTCAGCGCCGGCAGGGACAGCGAGTCCAGCCGCAGCGGGGCGCCCCTGCCCGAGTCCGCTTTTCCTTCCGAGGGTGGCAGCAGGACCAGCAACGCGTACTCCTTCTCTTGGCCTCAGCGCCAGGGTACGGCGTGCCGCCCGCGCCCCCTCGCCCGGACGCCCGCCACCCACCCCGTCGCAAGAGCCGCGCGACCGGCGCCCCCCGGGGCCCCGCTCCAAGCCGCGCGCACAGCGCCGCGCACCGCTCTCGGGCTCCGCAACTCCACGGCTCCGCGCGTCGCGGGCACGGCCTCGCACGAGCGCGCCGGCACCGTCGATGCGGCCCTGCGCAACGGCCCGGTCCGTCGATGCGACCGTGCGCAACGGCCCGGTCCGTCGATGCGACCGTGCGCTCGGTCCGGTCCGTCGATGCGGCCGTGCGCTCGGTCCGGTCCGTCGAGGCGGGGCCCTGCTCGAGGACCGGGGCTGCGAGGCTTCAGACGGCTGCGTGGTGGACGTCCACGATCATCTGGCGGGGCGAGAGCGGGACCCCGCCGCTGCTCGGCGAGCGCGCGCGGCTCGCCGGGCCCGCCCCGGCACGGCGGAGATCCCCTTCACGGCCGCGTGAGGGCCTGTACGAGGGTGGCCGGGTCGTCGGCGTGCAGCCGCACCACACGCACGTGCCGGCGGCGGCCGAGGAACGTCCTGTGGGTGACCGGCTCGGCGAGTTCCAGCGTGACCGAGGTCTGCGAGCCAACGGCCAGGTCGAGCGCGTCCGGCGCCGGCTTGTGCACGCTGCGCGTCTCGCGGCGCACGGAGCGGATCGCGGACAGGGGGATCGGCAGGTCCACATGGACCCCGTAGCGCACCCGAAGGACCCGGGGGGTGAGCACGTGCGGGCGGACCACGCAGGCCGCGTGCACGCCGACGACGAGCAGAACGGTGTAGACGTCCAGCATCAGCGCGACCTCGTGCGCGGTGGGCCAGTCACGCAGCATCGCGGCCACACCGACCGTCTCGACCACACACACGAAGGCGAGCCCCGCCGTCGTCGCGCCCTGTCCGCGCGCATACCCGAACGCCCGCCCGCCGGCGGTCCCCTGGGTGCGCCGGGCCATCCACAGCGCCAGGCTCGCGTAGAGACGCAGCTCATGGCGGGCCAGCCGATGCAGTGTCCTCATGCGCCCTCCCCGTGCGTTCACCGAATGCGCTCGCCCGCGTTCTCACCGGTCAGTGTAGGAAAAGGCCCCGGGCACCCGTGAGTTGATGTTGCGTCAGGACTGGCCGGTTCCCGCTCCCGGCGCACCGAGCCAGCGCTCCAGGGCCTCCGGGAGCCCCTTTTCGCCCTCGGTGTCGGCGGCCCAGGCGACGAAGCCGTCCGGTCGCACGAAGAGCCCCGCGAGGTTCGGCCTGCCCGGACAGGCGGCCGTGACGACGTCCAGCCGGTCGGCGTACCCCTCGGCGTGGGCCCGCAGTTCGAGGTCGTCGGCGAGGTCGAGCAGCAGGGCACGGCCGGTCCGCAGACAATCGCCGAGCCGGGTGCCGTCGGCGAGCTCCAGGTCGGGGGCGCTGGCGCCGGTCAGCGGGTGGTCGCCGGGCAGGTCGTACCGCTGCCAGACGCCGGAGATCCTGGTGACCAGGTAGGTGGTGCCCTCGGTGGTGAGCGCCAGGTCGGTGACCACCTTGCGCAGGGCGCGGGCGTGCCGGTCGGGGCGCATCACCGCGACCTGGGCGCGGGTCCAGTCGAGCACCCAGGCGCCGATCGGGTGCCGTTCGGCGGTGTAGGTGTCCAGCAGCGATTCGCACGCCCGGCCCCGGACGACGGCGGCCAGCTTCCAGCCGAGGTTCATGGCGTCCCCGATGCCGAGGTTGAGGCCCTGGCCGCCGAACGGTGAGTGCACGTGCGCCGCGTCGCCCGCGAGCAGCACCCGGCCCCTGCGGTACTCCGTGGCCTGACGGGCGTTGTCCGTGTACCGGGTCGCCGAGAGCAGCTTGGTGATGGTGACCTCCGGCACGCCCGATACCCGGCGCAGGCTTTCCTGCAGCTCCTCGGCCGTGACGGGTGCCGAGCGGTCGGCCGGCGGTCCGTCGAACTCCACGCTGATGATCCGCCCGGGGAAGGGCCCGTGGACGTAGGTGCCGGTCTCGGTCGTGTTCCAGCCCTCCTTCAGCCGCTCGGCGCCGGTCATCTCCGCGATCGCCTGGTAGCCGGTGATCTCCGGGTCGGTGCCGGGGAAGTCGAAGCCGGCCAGCTTGCGGACCGTGCTGCGGCCGCCGTCGCAGCCCACGAGCCAGCCCGCGCGGATCGTGCCCGCGGTGGTGCGCACGGCCACGCCGTCGCCGGTCGCGTCGAATCCGGTCAGCTCCACGCCCCGGCGCACCTCGGCCCCGAGCCGCTCGGCGCGCCGGGCCAGAATGCGCTCCAACTCGGCCTGCGGCACGCCGAGTCCGGCGTCGGCGGCCGGGCCGACGTCCGCCCAGACGGGGTCGGAGCCGTCGAACAGGTCCGGGTCCATCATGATCCCGGCGAAGTGCCCGGCGAACTTCGGTGGCAGCTTGGTGTCTCCCTTGAAGGCGCGCATGCGTGCGCGCGCCGCCTCCCACACCGCCGACAGCTCCGGCAGCAGTCCGCGCCGGTAGAAGGCCACCGCGCTCGGGATGTTGATCGCGCCCGCCTTGACCGTCTCGTCCACCTCGGTCAGCCGCTCCACCACCAGCACCCGGGCCCCGCCCAGGCGCAGCTCGCAGGCGAGGAACAGGCCCACGGGGCCGCCGCCGGCCACCACCACGTCGTACTCGGTCGTCGTCATCATGGGCCTAACTGTAGTCACTAAAAGTTTTTGGTGGCTATAGTTTTCCCATGAGCAAAGAACCGGACGAGGAGCTTCCGCTGAGGGAGCGAAAGAAGCGAGCCACGCGGCAGCGGATCTCCGACATCGCCACCGGACTGTTCCGGGAGCGCGGCTTCGACGCGGTGACGGTCGCCGAGGTCGCCCGGGCCGCGGGCGTCTCCGCGATGACGGTCTTCAACTACTTTCCGCGCAAGGAGGACCTGTTCCTCGACCGCATCCCGCAGGCCGCAGAACTCTTCGCGGCGGCCGTGCGCGACCGCGCCGCCGGCGAGCCCCCGCTGACCGCCCTGCGCCGCCTCGCCCTGCGGCTCCTGGACGAGCGGCACCCGCTGAGCGGCGTGGGGGAGACCTACGCCCCCTTCTGGCGGATCGTCGCCGACTCGCCGGCCCTGCGCGCCCGCGCCCGCGAGGGCGTCGAGGAGGTGGAGGCGGTCCTGGCCGCCGCCCTCGCCGAGGCCGGCGCCGCCGACCCGCCCCTGCTGGCGGCCCTGACGATCGCCGCGTACCGCACGGTCTACGTCGCCTCCGCACTCCGGCTCCTCGCCGGCGACCCGGTGGACGAGGTCGCACGAGATCACCGGGCACGGCTGAAGTCGGCGTTCGCGGCGCTGGAGCGTACGGGCCTGGACTGCTGACGCCGTCGTGGGTCGGCTGGCCAGGCTGTGGGGTGAGGGGCCGCGGCGGAGGCACCGGGCCCGGCTGCAGTCGGCGTTCGCGGCGCTGGAGCGTACGGGCCTGGACTGCTGACGCCGTCGTGGGTCGGCTGGCCAGGCTGTGGGGTGAGGGGCCGCGGCGGAGGCACCGGGCCCGGCTGCAGTCGGCGTTCGCGGCACGGAGTACACGGGCCCGGACCGCTTACGCCGTTGCAGGTCACGCAGGGCATGCTTGCTGGGAGCCCCCCGCGTGGAGTGACGCCGGTCGGGGCGCGGCATGGAACGGGGCCGGAAGGCGTTACAGGTTGCCGAGGGTTGGTGCGAGGGGGGCTTGCGATGGCGGAACAGGCGCTGTGGACGCGCGCCCGGCTGGGCCGGGGCGGGCCCCCGCTGGACCTTCTGACGGCGAACTTCCGCCGGCACACCTACGCCCCGCACGCCCACGACGAGTACACGATCGGCGTCTGCGTCGGCGGCACCGAGGTGATCGACTACCGGGGCGGTCACATCCGCACCGGCCCCGGCACGATCGTCGTGCTCGACCCCGGCGAGATGCACACCGGCGGCCCCGGCAACGCCACCGACGGCTACGCCTACCGCGCCCTGTACGCCGAGCCGTCCCTCCTGACCGACGGCACCCTCGGCGGCCTCCCGCACTTTCGCGAGCCGCTCCTCGACGACCCCGAGCTGGCCGCCGCCCTGCGCCTCGCCCACACCGAACTCAGCGCCTGCCCCGACCCCCTCGAGGCCGAGTCCCGCATCCCCTGGCTGCTGACGGCCCTGGCCTGCCGGCACTCCACGGCCCGGCCGGTCCGCGACCGCATCCCCGGCGCGGGCGCCATCGCCCTGACGGTCCGCGACCGCCTCGCCGACGAACTCACCGACCCGCCGTCCCTCGCCCTCCTCGCCGCCGACCTGGGCCTGTCCCGCTACCAGCTCCTGCGGGCCTTCCGTACGACGATGGGGATACCGCCGTACGCCTGGCTCGCCCAGTACCGGGTGAACAGGGCGCGGACGCTGCTGGCGGCCGGTCTGCGCCCGGCGGAGGTGGCAGGGCTGGTGGGCTTCGCCGACCAGGCGCACCTGACGCGCTGGTTCCGCAGGGTGCTCGGGGTGACCCCGGCGGCGTACCGCAACAGCGTTCAAGACTCCCCCTGAGGGCGCGGCCGAAACTCGCCGTATGACTGCACGCGGCTGGTTTCTGTTCTCCCTGATGGGAGTGGTCTGGGGCATCCCGTATCTGCTGATCAAGGTGGCGGTGGCCGAGGTGTCCCCGCCGGTGCTGGTGTTCGCGCGCTGCGCGCTCGGTGCGGCCCTGCTGCTGCCGTTCGCCCTCCGCCAGGGCGGCCTGCTCACCACCGTCCGCACCCACTGGCGCCCCATGCTCGCCTTCGCGTGCCTGGAGATCATGATCCCCTGGCTGACGCTGACCGACGCCGAACGGCACCTGTCCAGCTCGACGTCGGGCCTGCTGATCGCGGGCGTACCGATCGTGGGCGTGCTCGCCACCCGCCTCCTCGGCGACGCCGAACACCTCGGCGCCCGCCGCCTGACCGGCCTCGCCCTGGGAATGGCCGGCGTGACGGTCCTGACCCTCCCGCACCTCACCGGCGGCGACGCCCGCTCCCTCGCCGAGGTCCTGCTGACGGTCCTCGGCTACGCCACGGCCCCACTGATAGCCGCACGCCGCCTCAAGGACGTCCCGTCCCTGCACCTGACGGCGCCCTGCCTGGCCCTGGCGGCCCTGGTGTACGCCCCCGCGGCAGCCCTCACCCTCCCGTCCTCCGTGCCCTCGGCGTCCGTGCTGGCGGCCCTGGCCGGCCTGGGGCTGCTGTGCACGGCGCTGGCCTTCGTCGCCTTCCTCGAACTGATCAAGGAGGCCGGCCCGACGCGCGCGACGGTGATCACGTACGTCAACCCCGCCGTGGCCGTGGCGGCGGGAGCCGTCTTCCTGAACGAGCCGCTGACCACCACCGTCCTGGCCGCGTTCGCCCTCATCCTGGCCGGCTCGGTCCTGGCGACGGCGGCCACGGGCGCCGGTCCGCGCCGCCGCACCCGCCCGGTACCATGGTCCACACGGCAGACGAGCCGGGCGGACGGCCGCGTGGAGTCCCCCTAGGGGGCTTCCCGAGGAACGTCCGGGCTCCACAGGGCAGGGTGGTGGCTAACGGCCACCCGGAGTGATCCGCGGGACAGTGCCACAGAAAACAGACCGCCGGGGATCTCGGTCCTCGGTAAGGGTGAAACGGTGGTGTAAGAGACCACCAGTGCCCAGGGTGACCTGGGCAGCTAGGTAAACCCCACCCGGAGCAAGGTCAAAAGGAAACACTCCGGTGTTTCTGCGCGGACGTTCGAGGGCTGCCCGCCCGAGTCCGCGGGTAGACCGCACGAGGCCGGCGGCAACGTCGGCCCTAGATGGATGGCCGTCGCCCGGCGCTCCGCGAGGAGCACCGGGAACAGAACCCGGCGTACAGCCCGACTCGTCTGCCGCTCCCTGTTTTCGCAGGTCAGGCACCGTTTCCTCGGTGCGGACAGATCGGCCGGGTCGAATCGGGGTCGAAGCGCGTCACGATGCCTGGACGGCAGCACCCTCTACCAGGCGACGAACGCCCTGGTCAGGGCGGACGGACGCCGACGGGGACGCTGCACAGCTGGGTGTCGCGGGCCAAGCGCAACGGCTCGCCGTCGTCGGACACGCCCGTCCAGGCGTCGGCGGGGGCAGGCTCGGGTGGCCGGTTGCGGGAGGGTGAGCGGGCCGAGCTGGAGCGGCTGCGGGCCGAGGCCCGGGAGAAGGACAAGCGCATCCGCGAGCTGGAGATGGAGCGTGATGTGTGCAAGCGATTCGTGGCCTTGTGGGTGAAGTAGCTGACGCGGACCCGGCCGTGGCGGTCAGGGTGATCAGCAGCTGCAAGGCCGAGCAGAAGATTCCGCACCGCATCGGCTGCCGGGCACTGGGCGTGTCCGAGTCCTAGTTCTACAAGTGGCGCGATCGTGAACCGACCGCGCGGGAGGTGCGCCGGCAGCGCCTGGCGGAGGAGATCGAGGAGGTCTTCCACCGGTCCGGGGGCACCTACGGCTCGCCGAAGGTGTTCATCGAGCTGGTCCGGCGCGGCTGGCGGGTCTCGGTGAACACGGTCGCGAAGCTGATGGCCGAGCTGGGTCTGGCCGGACGCGAGATCCGGCGTCGCCGGTCGCTGACGAAGCCGGGCAAGCGGCCCGCAGCCCCGGACTTCGTGGGCCGGGACTTCACCGCCGAGGAGCCCGACCTCGTCTGGGCGGGCGATATGACGGAGATCGACACGGGCGAGGGCAAGCTCTACCTGGCCACCGTCATTGATCTGTTCTCCCGTCGTCTGCTCGGTTACGCGATGGCCGACCGGCACGACGCGGAACTCGTGATGGCCTCACTCAACATGGCCGCGGCCACCCGCGGCGGTGACGTCCGCGGCGTGATCATGCATACGGACAGGGGCAGCGAGTACACCTCGCGGCGCTTCAAGCGAGCCTGCCGCCGACTCGGCATCGTGCAGTCCATGGGCCGGGTTGGATCTTGTTTCGACAACGCCGTGAGCGAGGCGTTCAACAGCATCGTCAAGGACGAGTACGTCCACCGGCACACCTTCCACACCCGCACCGAGGCCCGGATCAGGATCGCCACCTGGATCACCAACTTCTACAACGCCAGGCGGCTACACAGCGTGTGCGGGTTCAGAAGCCCGATCGACTACGAACGTGACTACCGGGCCACCCTCGCCGAGGGACTGGCCGCATAGATCGTCTCCACGGTTCGAGGGGATTGACATAGTGAGCGTTTCCCACCTGTTGCCCGCCTCAGGCAGTTGCGCTGACAACGACGTGAAGCCCCTGGTGGACGGGTTTTCGACCAAGAGAACCAGTCTCCACCAGAGGCTTGACGTGCTCGCCTACCCCCCGGGCGTCGACGTGTCCAGTTCTGCCCCGCGCCTCCTCGCCCAGCAGTTGCGGCGGCATTGCCGAGATACGGTGCCCTTGGCGGCGTCTGAGCTCGGACCGCCAGGCCCTGCTCGCGCTCGCCCATCCGGGTGTCGGTCAACGTATGCCCAGCAAGGCCACCGGACGACCCAAGATCGTGATGGCCGGCCTGTGGACCGACGATGCGCGCGATATGGACGATGCGGTGGGCGGCGAACCAGGCTTTCGCCCTGTGCATGAACTGCATTGCCGCTGCGACCGCGGCGACCTGCCCAGGAGACAGCGCAACTTTGACACGAGGGGGTGACGTCCGTGAACGATCCGCGCCACGATGTTGGGAGGGAGCGGGACGTCCCCGTCCGGGATGTAAGGCAAGGGCTGGCCCATGCACGGGGCCGCTCGGCGCCTCGGCAGTCGGCTCGGCGGTGGTCTGCGCCACTTCGGATACTGCCTCGGTCCGGTCGTGTGCCGATGCCTCGGTGGGAACGGAGGAAGGAGCGGGCTGACCCCGCGCCTCGCCCGCAGGGGGACGGCCTTCGTCCTGGGCGGCGGCCTCTTGGGCTGGCCGACATGCTCCCTGCGCAGGGCGGCAAGCGAGTGGCCCGCGGCCCCCTCACAGCAGCCGCCGATCAGAGCTTGAGGACTCCCCGCCAGGTCCATCCGGCGCCGAGGACGGCGTTCTGCAGGGGGTCTGTCATCTCCCGTGTGTCGAAGCGGAAAGTCTCGACCTTGTGCTGGCGGCCGTCCGGGCCCTGCTTCATCTCCCACTGCCGGAACACCGCTGGCGCGTGCCCCCGCCCGTACTGTGCATCGGCCTGACCAGACGAACGGTTTTCCCACCGTTCGGCGAGGAAGCGCACTTCCCGCTTCTTAGGGACCAAGCGCATCCTCGTCTTGAGCCTCACGCCCACCCGCCGGATCTCACACTCCGCCACCAGGTCGGATTTTTCGTCAGGCGAAGCATTGCGTACGCGGTACAGCACGTCCGGCCCGTTGAGCGCGAACAGCGCGGCCCGTACCTCCATGGCCGACAGGGGTGCGACACTGTTGTCGGGGCGCTTGGTACCGGTCAGTCTGTCCCAGAGACGCCCCATCGCTAGGCCCCCGCCCTGGTGTCCGGGCGAACCGCGCGGACGAAGTCCTGAAAGTCCCCCAGGACAGCGTCGTGCTGGGCCGCGGAGGCCGTCAGAGCAAGTCGGATCACGGCATGCTTATGTACATCCTCAAGGTCCGGCAGGGACAAGTACACCTGTGACTGGACGAGGTCGCGGCGCACGCCGTCGACAACGGCGGAGAAGGTCAGCCGTTGGGTCAGAGCGGGCGCTTCGGCTGTCCCGACCTCACGGCGGTGTGCCACGATCACTGAGTCGGCTACCTTCCGCAGGCGCTCCGCCGACTCGCCGGCAAGGTCAGTCAACGTCTGGGCGCCCGCCACCGCTTCGCCATCGATGGTGATGTTGGCGGCGAACCCTGCATCCGGCTGAGGATGCACCGCGGCGAAGGCCACGTCCGCGGAGTCGACTCCTTCCGAACGCGCCGGCAGCCAGCCTTCCGGCAACCGGAACTCGATGGGCGTCGGCAGTGTCGTGGGCATTTCAGCCCTCCTTCCAGGACGGTGGGTCAAAGCCAGTGGGTCCAGTGAGTGACGCCCTCCTTGACGGTATCGATGCCGTCGCCGAGCTCGTCAGCGGCGTCGCCCAGCGCGTCGGCCGCAGCGTCCGCAGTCTGGCTCAGCTGGTGCGGCGCAGGGCACAGTCGTGCGCAGGCAAGACCCGTAGGGTCGTGGGCATGACCGACGAGCAGCAGCAGGAGCGGGCCGTGGCGGGCGCCTGGGCGAGGATCGAGGCGTGGCCGCGGCAGCACGCTCCACGCTCCTACCGCACGCTTCCCCCGCCGGCTCCGGAGGCCGACATCCGCGAGCTCGAACAGGAACTGGACCTCGCCGTCCCACCGGGTCTCAAAGCTTTCTACCGTCTCCGCAACGGCACCGGTCACCCCGCTGACTTCGGCTGGACGCCCGAACCGAGACGGGGCTTCCTCCGCAAGGACAGGGAACGGCGTGGCTGTTGCCGATGAAGCACGCGATCCCTCCCGTGCAGCATCTGCCGACCTGGGACGAGAGCCCGCACACCATCGGCATGCCGTCCGACCCCGCGCTGCGGTATCTCGCCTTCGCCGCGACCGACCGCAGTGGTCTTCACGGACTGTTCGCCGACTGCACGCCGGGTCCGGGCTACGGGCGGATCGGGACCTTCGAGGAGGCCGGCATCCCCGCACTGGGCGTGTGGCCGTCGTTCACCGACTACCTCATCGAGGTCGCCGACGCCCTGCACGAGAACCGCGCCGTGGAGTACGCGGACGGCCGCCGGGACACGATGGTCCCCAGCCTCGTCGATCAGGCCCTGGTGTGGAACGGCCCCGTCCATCCGCTGGACCCGGACTGGACCCGCTTCGCATAGCGCTGTGGCCGGAACGGCCTGGGGTGCGTCGGGGGGCGTTCCGGCCACGGGATCGGTCCCGGCATGCCGCCGCTCTCCCGGGTACAGGTTGAGATCGTCAAGGCCAAGCCGGCTGAGCACGACCTGCCGATCTCGACCTGGAACCTGGCCAGGCTGGCCGACTTCCTGGTCGGTGAGGGGATGGTCGACAACATTAGCCAGGGGGCCCCGATCGGAGGGCCAGGTGTGTCATGCGCCGGCCCGGCCGCCCGGACTGCGGGGCGGCTGTGACGTATTGCATGGTCACTTTCCGGCCAGCCGTGCTCTGATGCGGCGCCATGGTGCCGTGATCAGGCAAGGCCACGACTATCGTGCTTGGGTGCTTCTGTTACGGATGGCGGTGGCAGGAGCGTCGGAAGTGAGCGGCCGAAGACGCTGCAGGGGCTGACCACACGGGGGAGGACTCGATGGCCGACAAGACGGGGGATCCGCAGGCGACTGCGGCTGCGCTGGAGGCGGCGGCCGGCGCACTGGCCGCGTCCGGCATTGGCTCGATCGCAGGTGTCGGTGCCGTCATGGCCCAGGAACTGCGAGTCGAGGCCGAAACTCTGACTACCTTCAAGAACCGGGTGAACGACCTCTTGACTCGGCTGGAGAAGTCGAAGGCTGCCCCGCACAGGATCGCGGACGGCACCCTGCCGAGCGGGCGGTTGGGCGACTTCGACGAAGCCCATGCACTCCACGGAGCCTACAACCAGGTGCATTCCCAACTGGAGCGCCTTTCCAAGATGCTGGCGCTGCAGATCGAAGGGCTGATGGTCACCGTCGACGCGTCGAAGAGCAACTATCACAATCTCGACGCCGACGTTCGCGAGCGTCTGCATCGCATCCGTGTCGAGGCCGACAAGTTGGCTGTCGGTCAGTCCCGCGCGGGGACGAAGGGACATGCAAGCGAAGCGGACAGGGCCGACAGCGGTCATGGGACAGCGTCGGATGCGCAGGCAGGTGGGCTGTGATGTCCGTGGTGACGGTGGATTACGACTCGATGGTCTCGACGGGGAAGGCGGTGGGGCTTTGTGTCTGACTTTGCCGGCCGTATGTGGGAGGCGGTCAGGCAGGAGCGGTTCCTGCTCCAGGATCCCGAGCAGCTGTGGGCGATGGTCGAGTCGGCCGACGGACCGACGGCCAGTGGCCTTGGTGAGCTGCTGAAGGAGGCCGCCAAGACCATCAAGGAGATCGGTGGGGATCTGCTCACCCACAGCATGGCGGTGGAGTGGGACGGAGCAGGTGGCGAGGCGTTCCGGACCTGGTGTCACCAAGCGGCGCTGACCACGGTGAGTCTGGGGGAGTACAGCGAGAACGCGGGCAAGTGGCTGGGCCATGCGGCGGACACGCTGCACGAGGTCAAGCCGCAGCTGGAAGCGCTGAAGAAGCAGAGTGCCGGCGCGCGCTCGGTGCTTGACGCGTATGCGGCGAAGGCCACGGATGTCGGCAGCCACGAGGGCGGTCCCTCGGACTCGGCGGTGTCGAAGGCCAAGACGCAGTACGCCAACACGCGTGCCGAGGCGGGTGGGTTGATGATGAAGCTCGCCCAGTCGTACACGGCGTCGACGGAGCAGATCAGCGCGCTGGAGGCACCGAAGTTTCCGGAGTTGCCGGAGCGGTTCGTGCCGGATCGGTTCGGTGGGGAAACCTACATTTCCGTCCCGACTGACGGGGGGAAGGGGACTTACTCCGGGACGCCTGCGCGAGCAGAGGCGCCAGTACGACAGGCAACCGTCCACTCCGAGGTGAGCGGGACGGATTCTGTGCCGAGCGTGTCCCCGCCGCACCATTCAACAGATCTGGCCGGAGCGTCGGATGTGCCACTGCCGCGACACCACGTCGATGCTGCCAACACGGTCATCGACAGCACGGACACCGTGCCGTCTCCGCCGGTGGTTCCCACCTCCCCGTCGGCGCCGCCTGTCGGGCCGGGGGTTGGGCCAGACGTTCGGACGCCGTCGGTGGCGCCTGGGCCGCTCCCGCCGGTGTTCGGGACCGGAACGACCGTTCCGCCCGGTGTCCGAGCAGGAGGCGAGCGTCCTGTATCCGAAGGACGAAGTCCCCTGACCGCGCCATCCGGACCGGGTGCACCTACGAGCCCGCGTGTCCCGGGACGGGGATTCTCCGGCCCCTATGGCCCTGCTGCGACCGGCGAACAGACCGGCGCCGGGCCAGGACGGATCGGCTCACCCTCGGCCAGGAGCGCCAGTGGCATCACGGGCGGTCGTCCCGCAGCCCCCACGACGGGACGGGCTGCCAGTGCGATTCCGCGTGGCAACGTCATCGGCGGCACTCCGAACGAGCAGCGAGCTCCCAGCGGCCGCGCAGCCGGGCTGAGAAGCCGTGCGGTGGGGACGCCGGCCTGCGGCGACGACCGCGCCGCCAACCGGGAAGCGTCGGCGAGAGGAGGGCGCATGCCCGCCTCATCCAACGGCATCGTCGGGGGACAACCCGGACCCTCCCGGGACCGCAAGCGGGCAGGAGCGACCTCGCGAGGTGTCCGACCGGCGAGCGAAGCGACCGCAAGCGAGCGGCAGGAAAAGCGAGGTGGACCATCCCGGGGTGCCTCCACTCCTGTCCCCGAGGGTGATGACCGCTCAGCCCGCGACAGGCGCGCTCGCGGTCGCGAGACCGACCGGGCGGAGGACGGGGAGCACCAGGCCGAGGAGAAGAGGAACCGACCGCTTCCGCCGCCTCTGCCCCAAGGGCCCGATGGAGACCTAGGACGAGAAGGATGACCATGCGTAGCCGCAGCGAGCGGGCCAGATGGCGCAGCCGAGCCGTGTCCGCAGCCGCGGGGGCCTTGTTGGTGAGTATTGCCGTCACTCCCGCGCACGCTGACACCGTCCGCGAGCGGCAGTGGTTCCTCGATGCCATGCACGCCGACGAGATGTGGAAGACCAGTACGGGCAAGGGCATCACCGTGGCTGTGATCGATACCGGTGTCCAGGCCGACCTTCCAGATCTTCGTGGCCGGGTCGTGGCCGGCAAGGACTTCTCCAAGCGCGCCGGTGACGAACGCACGGACTACGACGGTCACGGCACCACCATGGCCGTGCTCATCGCCGGCACGGGCGCCAAGGGCACCGCCACGGGCTCGTACGGCCTGGCCCCCGGAGCCAAGATCATGCCGATCCGCACCCCGGGCTTCATCGAGCGCAACCGCACCGACGGCAACCAGGATGACTTTTCCACTGCCACGGCAAAGGCGATCCGGTTCGCGGCCGATTCCCGCGCCCAGATCATCAGCATCTCGGGTGGCAGTGCCGCGAGTTCTCGTGAGCTGACGGACGCCGTCGCCTACGCGTTGTCCAAAGGCAAGCTGGTCTTTGCGGCCGTGGGCAATGACGGCGACGCCCTCAACGAAGTCAATTACCCGGCCGCCACTCCCGGCGTCGTGGGCGTCGCAGCGATCGACAAAAGCGTCAAGGCGACGAAGGAGTCCGAGCACGGCCCCCAGGTCGATCTGGCCGCGCCGGGCAAGGACATCGTCTCCGGCTGCCTCGGCAGCACAGAACTGTGCATTTCACACGGCACCAGCGACGCCACCGCGATCGCCTCCGCCTCCGCCGCCCTGATCTGGTCCAAGCATCCGAACTGGACCAACAACCAGGTGCTGCGGGTCATGCTGAACACCGCGAGCAAGCCGACGAACGGGAAGGATCGCACCGACTACCTGGGCTACGGCGCCGTCCGGCCCCGCATCGCACTCACGCATCCCGGTGACCCCGGTCCGGCGGACGTGTACCCCCTGCCGGACTTCAAGCAAGCGGCGTCCAAGACGGCCAACGGGTCCGGCTCGGCCTCCGCGAAGGACGACAGCAGAACGTCGCCGACGGCGTCCGCATCCACGGGCGGCGGTTCCGCACTGCCATGGGCTCTCGGGGGTGCGGGAGTTGTCGTGGTCGCGGGTGGCGCTCTCGCCGCTGGGGCGGTGCGCAGGCGTCGGCGTACGGCGGCGGTGGGCCAGGCTCACGTGGCCATGCCGCCGGGGTCGGGGCAGGCGCCGTGGTACGGGAACGGCAACCAGGGCGGGAGGCCCTGAGCCGGGCTACCCCACCCCGCCCTCCGGAATGACCTGCTCCGTCCAGATGATCTTGCCGGTCTTCGTGTAACGCGTGCCCCACCGGCGGGCCATCTGGGCGACGATCAGCAGGCCGCGTCCCCCCTCGTCGGTGGTGCGCGCGTGGCGCAGGCGGGGGGAGGTGCTGCTGGCGTCGGAGACCTCGCAGATCAGGCCCCGGTCCCGGATCAGGCGCAGGCCGACCGGTCCGGTGGCGTGGCGGATCGCGTTGGTCACCAGTTCGCTGACGATGAGTTCCGTGGTGAACGCGAGACCGGGGATGCCCCACTCCGTCAGCGTCTGCACCGTGAGGTCGCGGGCGTGCGCGACGGCGGCCGGATCGCTGGGCAGGTCCCAGGAGGCGACGCGGTCCGGTGCCAGGACGCGGGTCCGGGCGAGGAGCAGGGCCGCGTCGTCGGCGGGCGGGCCCGTCAGGAGGCTGTCGATCACGCGCCGGCCGGTCTCCGCCAGGGTCGGAAGCGGCGCCGCGAGGGCGGCGCCCAGCCGGGAGAGCCCGACGTCGATGTCCCGGTCGACGGACTCGATGAGGCCGTCGGTGTAGAGGGCGATGAGACTGCCGTCCTCCACGTCGGTCTCGATGGACTGGAAGGGGAGGTAGCCGAGGCCCAGCGGTGGTCCGGCGGGCAGGTCCAGAACCTCGGCGGCGCCGTCGGGACCGACGATCATCGGGGGGAGGTGACCGGCCCGGGCCATGCTGCACCGCCTGCTGACCGGGTCGTAGACGGCGTACAGGCAGGTGGCGCCCAGGAAGGCGGTGCCCGTCGCCTCGCCCTCGGCCGGCATCGGGGCGTCGGTGTCGTGCGCCCCCATGAGGCCGATGACCAGGTCGTCCAGGCGGGCCAGCAGTTCGTCGGGGGGGAGGTCGAGGTTGGCGAGCGTGCGCACCGCCACGCGCAGGCGCCCCATGGTCGCCGCCGCGTTGATGCCGTGCCCGGCCACGTCCCCGACGACCAGGGCGACGCGTGCTCCGGAGAGCGGAATGACGTCGAACCAGTCGCCGCCCACGCCGCTCGGGACATCGGCCGGCAGATACCACGAGGCCACGTCCAGGGCGGACCCTCCCGTCAGGTCCTGCGGCAGCAGATAGCGCTGCATGGAGCGGGCGGCGGTGCGCTCGCGGGTGAAGCGGCGTGCGTTGTCGATGCACACCGCCGCGCGGGAGACGAGTTCCTCGGCGAGGCGCACGTCGTCGTCCTCGAAGGGGCCCAGCCGCCCTGACCGGGCGAACGTCGCCACCCCGAGGGTGACCCCGCGCGCCCGCACGGGGACCACCATCACCGAGCGCAGGTCGTAGTCCAGGAGCGAGGCCCCGAGGGTCTGGTCCACGGTCACCCAGGGGCTGTTGGTCTGGTCCAGGACCCGTTCGACCAGGGTCCTGCTCTCCAGCAGGCACCGGGTCACGGGCGACTCGGGGGCACGCCGGACCGTCTCCCCCACGGCCAGGGACGCCTCGGGGCAGCCCTCACGCACCGACTGCTGGGCCGCTCGGCGGATGACGGGCGACATCCCGACCGGCCCGGGCGCCGGCTCCTCGCCCCTCATGACCGAGTCCAGCAGGTCGACGGCGACGAAGTCGGCGACGGCGGGCACCGCGTCGTCGGCCAGTTCCTGCGCGGTGCGCGTCACGTCCAGCGTGCTGCCGATGCGCGCGGCGGCGTCATTGAGCAGGGCCAGGCGCTCCTGCGCCCGCCAGCGCTCGGTGACGTCGATGATCATGTACCAGACGCCCACGATCCGGTCGTGGCGGTCCTTCATCGGGAAGAAGGACGCGGAGATCGCGCGGCCGCGGTCGTGCACCGTGTAGCCGACGCCGCGGAACTCGAAGTCCATCAGCGGCGCGCCGGTCCGGAGAACCTCGCGCATCCTCTCCTCGAAGGCCTCGGCCTCGGCTTGCGGCAGCACCTCCGCCATCCGCCGCCCCAGCCGTCGTTTCAGCGGGAGCCGGCGGTCCAGCGACTCGTTCACCCAGACGTACCGCAGATCCGTGTCCAGGACCGCGATACCGACCGGCGCGTGGCTGAGGAAGGGCATGAGCATCAGCTGGCTCACCCCGCCGCCCGGCATCCGCCAGAAGGCCCGCTTCGGAGGCCGGCCGACGAACCTGCCGAAGACCAGCACGGCGGCCGTGGCGACCACGACACCCGGAAGCATCTCGTAGATTCCCGACCAGAAGGGGCCGAGCAGCGGCTTGACCTCCTTCCACACGAGCACCGTGGCCGCGCCGGACACGATCCCGGCCATGGCCCCCGCCCAGGTCATGCGCGGCCAGTAGAGCGAGAGCAGGACGACCGGGCCGAACGCGGCGCCGAAGCCCGCCCAGGCGTAGCCCACGATGCCGAGCAGCCCGCCGCCCCTGAGCGCGAGCACGAAGGCCACCAGCGTCACGACGACGACGGCGCCGCGTCCCACCCACACCAGCACCCGGTCCGAGGCGCGCCGGTCGAGGAACGCGTGGTAGAAGTCCTCCGTGAGGGCGACGGACGATACGAGGAGCTGGCTGTCGGCGGTCGAGATGATCGCGGCGAGTACGGCGATCAGCATCAGCCCGGCGCCCCATGGACTGAACAGGGTCCGGCTCAGGACGATGTACACCGTCTGCGGGTCATGGAGCGGGGCGCCGGACTGCGCGATGCCCAGCAGCCCGACGAGCGTGGCACCGGCCAGTACGACCACGACCCACCCGGTCTCGATACGGCGGGCCGACGGAACGGCACTGGTGCTCCGGATGCCCATGAAGCGGGCCAGGATGTGCGGCTGCCCGAAGTAGCCGAGACCCCAGGAGAGCAGCGAGATGATCGCGACGGCGCCGAGCGACCCGCCGCCCGACCATCGTCCGTCCGCCAGGTCGACCCTGGCCCCCATGTCCATCAGGCTGGGCGTCCTGCTGTCGAGGATGCCGCGGAGCGCGCCGAAGCCGCCGAGCGTCGCGAGACCGACGACGGGGAGCACGAGCAGGGCGAGGAACATCAGCGTCGCCTGCATGACGTGCGTCAGACTCACCGCCAGGAATCCGCCCAGGCAGGAGTAGACAATGATCACCAGGGCGGTCAGGGCCACGCCGAGCCGGAAGCCGGCACCGAAGATGTGCCCGAACAGCAGTCCGCCGGCCACCAGCCCGCTGGCGACGTAGACGGTGAAGAACACGAGTGTCACCGCCGCCGAGACCATCCGGAGCATCCGGGTCCGGTCCTCGAACCGCTCCTCCAGGTAGGCGGACAGGCTCACCGCGTTCCCGGCGCGCTCGGTGTAGGTGCGCAGCCTCGGGGCGACGAACAACCAGTTGAGGTAGGTGCCGAGCACCAGGCCCACCGCGATCCAGCTGGCGCCGACGCCGGCCGCGTACACCGCTCCGGGGAAGGCGAGGAACAGCCAGCCGGACATGTCGCTGGCTCCCGCGGACAGGGCGGCGACGAACGCGGGGAGCCTGCGCCCGCCCAGGGCGAAGTCGGCGAAGGTGTGCGTACGGCGGGAGGCCCAGACGCCGGTCCCGATCATGACCGCCACATACACGAGGAATGTGGCCACGATCGGCGCACTCAAGTCGGACATACTGCCTCGCCTGCGAGGTTCATGACCACGGGCGCCGCCGTCGGCGCTCGCCGCACAGCTCTCACCCTATTTCTCAAATGTACAGATTCGTCCTGCCCTCGGCTCCGGCGCGCCGCCAGGCGCCCCGATCAATCCCAAGGGCGCGGGGTGGGGCGAGGGCACAGAGTGGGGCGACGGCGCGGGGTGGAGCGAGGGTGCGAGGCACGGTGAGGGTGCTGGTCGGCGCGAGGGTGCGAGGCACGGTGAGGGTGCTGGTCGGCGCGAGGGTGCGAGGCACGGTGAGGGTGCTGGTCGGCGCGAGGGTGCAGGTCGGCGCAGGGTCGCGCGCCGGCCGCGGACCGCCTCCGGCCCGGCGGTGAGCCGGCTCGGCGGTACACCGGGCGGTGGGGGAGCTGCTGGGCCACCACGGCGAGGAGCGGCCGTTGGCCGTCCCGGGGGCCGACCGGGAGCGGCTGACGGTCCGGACGCATTCCTGCCGCGTTCAGCCCGTAGGCCGCAACGGCCGTTCCCGCACCCTCTTCAGGTGCTCCTCGAACACCCCCCGAGCCTCCGGGGTCAGCGTGCGCAGGGCCACCAGCGCCGTGATGGCCACATCGCACAGCTCCGCCTGGACGTCGTCCCAGCTGTGGGTGACGCCCTTGCGGGGGTTCTGGCCGGTCACGCCGATCACTGCCTCCGCGACCTCGCCGACCTCTTCGGAGAGTTTGAGGATGCGAAGGAGGAGGCCCTCCTGGCCGGGGTGGGCGCGGGCCGAGTCGAGACCGGACCAGAGTTCGTCGATAGTGGGCCAGAGGTCCGCGGGGGCAGCGTGGTGATCGGTCATGCACCGCAGCGTGCCATGTGGTCCGGGGAGGCATGGCCACCGGCCGCCTCTCGGCGACTCCTGTACTGTCCCTCGTCGACTCCTCAACTGCTCTGCTCCGGTCTACTGCTCTACTCCTCGAACAGCGTTTCCTGTTGTCCCTCCGTCTGCTCGCGGAGGCGCTTCGCGCGCAGGCCCACGACCACGGTCGCGCCCGCCGCGGCGGCGGCCAGCGCCGCCGGGACCATCCAGCCGCGGTTGAAGACGTCGCCGAGCAGGTGGTCGAGGGAGAGGCGGCCGGGGCCGGCGACGGCGAGGCCGATCGCGGCCAGGCCGAGGCTCGCGGCGTGCTCGTAGCCGCCCTCCTGGGCGAAGAAGCCGTTGGGGGCGTGGACGGCGCACGCCCCTGTCATCCCGCCGGCGGCCGCCGCGCCCGCCGCCGGGGTCGCCAGGCCGAGGGCGAGCAGGGCGCCGCCGCCCGTCTCCGCGAGGCCCGCCATGGTGGCGCTCAGCCTGCCGGGGACGTAGCCGACGGACTCCATGAACTGGCCCGTGCCCTCCAGACCGTGCCCGCCGAACCAGCCGAACAGCTTCTGCGTGCCGTGCGCCGCCAGCACCCCGCCGGTCCCCAGCCGGAGCAGCAGCAGGCCCAGATCACGTCGGTCGTAACAGGTCACGGTGACTCCCATGCGCAAGCAGGCAGACAAGGGGCAGGTGCTCCTCGCGTTTCCACGGTCGCAGGACCCGTGCCCCCGGGCCCGTCATGGGTGGCGTTCGGGTGGCGGGGCCGGGGCGGTGGTGTGAGCCTGACGCCATGACGATTCAGCCAGCCAGACTCAGCGACCCGGCCGTCCGGTCCTTCGTCAACGCCGTCAACTCCCACGACCGCGAAGGGTTCCTGGCCCTGCTCGCGCCCGGCGCGACCATGTCCGACGACGGCTCCGACCGCGATCTCGCCGAGTGGATCGACCGGGAGATCTTCTCCTCCCACGGCCACATGGACGTCGAGAACGAGTCCAGGGGCGGCCGGTGCGTGACCGCCCGGTACAGCAACGACACCTGGGGCGAGATGCGCACCAAGTGGTCCTTCACCGTCGAGGACGACGGGCGGATCTCCCGCTTCGAGACCGGGCAGGCATGAACCGGGCGGACCAGGCGACCGGGTGACGGGGTGAACGGGTGAACGGGTGAACGGGTGACCGGGCGATAGGACAGCGGGATGGCGGGGCGGCGGCACGGCGGGACGGCGTGGTGGGGCGCTGGAGGCGGTGGGCAGGAGGCAGTGAGCAAGGGTTGGACCTCCGGAGGCGCGAACACTTCCGCTCGGTGGCGCGGGCCGAGGCGAACGCGGGGAGGCGCCGGGAAAGCGGGATAACACATCGGATTTTCATAACGTGGCAAATTCCACGTCCATGACAGGCATCCGGGGCGGAGTCCGCTGCTGGGCGCGGTGTACCGTCCCGGGGTGCGTGATTGTTCCCGGCTCAGTCGGCGTGCCGTCCTCGGACTCACGGCCGCCGCCCTTCCCGTGTCCATGGCCACCCCGGCCGCCGCTGCGTCCACCGTCATCGGGGGCGAGCGGCTGGCCCATGGCGGCGTCCAGGTGAGCGGGGCCACCGGACTGCCCAAGAAGCTCACCGCCCGCGCCTGGCTCGTCGCCGACTATGACAGCGGGGAGGTGCTCGCCTCGTTCAACGCGCATCGGCGCCTCGCGCCCGCGTCCACGCTGAAGATGCTGTTCGCGGACACCGTGCTGAAGAAGTTCGACCGCAACGAGCGGTACACCGTCACGGACGCCGACCTCGCCGACATCCCGGCCGGCTCCAGCCTCGTCGGCATCAAGCCCGGCATCACCTACACCGTCGAGCAGTTGTGGCAGGGCGTGTTCCTGCGCTCCGGCAACGACGCCGTGCACGTCCTCGCGCACATGAACGGCGGCATCGGCAAGACGGTCGCCGAGATGCAGGCCAAGGCCGACGACCTCCAGGCCCTCGACACCCATGTGGTCAGCCCCGACGGCTTCGACCACCCGGGACAGCTGTCGTCCGCGTACGACCTCACGCTCTTCGCCCGGCACGGCCTGAAGGACGCCGACTTCCGCGGCTACTGCGGCACGCGCACCGCGAACTTCCCGGCGGGCGGCAAGAAGACCTTCCAGATCCAGAACACCGACCGCCTGCTGACCGGGGCGTGGGGGCTGAAGACGTACGACGGCCTCTTCGGCGTCAAGAACGGCTACACCAGCCACGCCGGCAACACCTTCACCGGCGCTGCCACCCGGGGCGGCCGCACCCTGCTGGTGACCGTCATGCATCCCGCCGAGGGCAGCAACGCCGTCTATGAGCAGACCGCCGCGCTGCTCGACTGGGGCTTCTCGCACGGGCGTTCGGCGCAGGCCGTGGGCGTGCTGGTGCGGCCGGCCAGCGAGGGGGGCGCGGCGGCGAGTCCGGCGCCCGCGCGGAAGAAAACGCAGGCGGCGAGCGGCGCTTCGGGCTCGGCGTCCAAGGGCCCGTCCACCGGGCGGCTGGTGGAGGGCGCGGGCGGTACGGCGGTGCTGCTGGCGGCGGCGACCGCCCTCGTGGTCAAGCGGCGGCGCAGGGCGGCCGCGGCGGCCGCGGAGGATCAGGGGACGGCGGTTCAGGGGGACGAGGGGGAGACGGAGCCCGGCGGCCGGCGCCGGCGCCGGCGCTGAGCTGTGCGGCGGCCGTTCCATCGGCCGGTGCGCACCCCGCGGTCCTGCGCGGGGTCCACCCCCGACTCCGGCCCGTTGGAGCGGCCGCCGCCTTCCCCCCTCGGTGTGGCTGTGGAATCCACGTGCTTCAACTGTGAAGCTCTCGTGGAGGAAAGTTGAGCATAGGGCCTCGATCGGTCGCAATACCGCGGATGTTCAAACTCCGTTTGTGCATGTGGGGTCAGCCGCGCCCGATGTAGGGCATCGCCGTCGCCAGCACCGTTGCGAACTGCACGTTCGCCTCCAGCGGCAGCTCGGTCATGTGACGCACGGTGCGCGCCACGTCGGCCACGTCCATCACCGGTTCCGGCGCCACCTCCCCGTTGGCCTGGAGGGCGCCGGTCTGCATCCGGGCCGTCATGTCGGTCGCGGCGTTGCCGATGTCGATCTGCCCGACCGCGATGCGGTACGGCCGCCCGTCCAGCGAGAGCGACTTGGTCAGGCCGGTCAGCGCGTGCTTGGTCGCGGTGTAGGCGACCGAGAGCGGGCGGGGGGTGTGGGCCGAGATCGAGCCGTTGTTGATGATGCGGCCGCCCTGGGGGTCCTGCTCCTTCATCTGCCGGTACGCCGCCTGCGCGCACAGGAACGCCCCGTTGAGGTTGGTGTCCACCACGTGCCGCCAGGCCTCGTACGGCAGTTCCTCCACGGGGACGCCGCCGGGCCCGAAGGTGCCGGCGTTGTTGAACAGCAGATCCACCCGCCCGAACCGCTGGACGGTCGCCGCGAACAGCGCCGCCACGTCCTCCGGGCGGGACACGTCGGTGCGCACGGCGAGCGAGGCGCCGTCGGGCGCCAGCGCCGCCGTCTCCGCCAGCGGCTCGCTGCGCCGCCCGGCCAACGCCACCGACCAGCCGGCCCGCAGCAACTCCAGGGCGACGGCCCGCCCGACACCGGAACCGGCCCCGGTCACCACCGCGATCTTCGATTGGCTGTCAGTCATGGCACGGCAGCCTAGGCGCCAAGTCCGCCATGCGAAATCAACTGTCC
>NZ_JBLEBI010000062.1:0-34760 GCF_047340315.1 Streptomyces sp. AF1A | reverse complement strand
TTTCCGGGCCGGGCCCTCGGGCGTGCTACGCCGTGGCCAGGGACACCTCGGTCGCCTTGACGAGGGCGACCACGTCCGAGCCCACGAAGAGGCCCAGGTCGGTGGCGGCGTCCTTGGTGATCGCCGCGGTCAGCCGGCCGCCTTCGATGGTGATGTGCACGGTGGCCATGACGGCGCCGGGGGTGAGGCCGGTGACCGCGCCGGGCAGCTGGTTGCGGATCGACAGGCCCTCGACCCGCTGGGTGGCGAGGGAGACCTCGGTCGACTTCACCAGGGCGCGCACGGCCGAGCCGGGCGCGAGGGCGAGGTCCTCGGCGGCCTCCTGGGTGATGGCCGCCGTCAGGTTCTGCCCGCCGTCCAGACGGAGCTTGACGACGGCCATGACCTCGCCGGGCTCGACCGCGGTGACGGTGCCGGGGAGCTGGTTGCGGATGCTCAGGCTCATGGGCATCCACGGTAGAGCGACGGTCCGCTCAGGCCGGGTATGCGTGGGTCTGCGTCGCCTTGACTGTCGCCCAGACCGGTGCACCCGGGTGCAGCTCCAGCTCGGCGGCGGCGACCGCGGTGAGGTCGGCGGCCAGCGGGAGCTCGCCGGTGAGGTCGGCGCGGATCTGGTCGCCGTGCGTCTCCAGGCCGGCCACCTCGCAGCGCCACAGGTTCCGGGCGCTGGCCCCTGTCGGCCGGTCCCGGTACAGGGTCACGGCGGACGGCGGGAACGCCACGAAGGCCGGTCCGGACAGCTCCTCCGTGGTCGTGATCGAGGGCCCGGCGTCGAGCCGTACGGTGTGCCCCTCGGCCTGTCCCCGGTAGAGGTTGAGGCCGACGAGCTGGGCGATGTAGTCCGTGCGTGGATGGCGGGCGATGTCGGCGGGGGTGCCCTCCTGGACGACCCGGCCGTGTTCCACGACCACCAGCCGGTCCGCGAGCACCATGGCGTCCAGCGGGTCGTGCGTGACGAGGACGGCGACCGCCTCGAACTCGGCCAGGTGACGGCGGAGCCGGGCGCGGACCTCCAGACGGGTCCGGGCGTCCAGGGCGGCCAGCGGCTCGTCCAGGAGCAGCAGCCGCGGCCGGGTGGCCAGGGCCCTCGCGAGGGCCACGCGTTGGGCCTGGCCGCCGGACAGACGGCGCGGCTTGGCGCCCGCGTGCTCGGCGAGGCCCATGCGCTCCAGCCACGCCGCGGCGAGCGCGCGGGCCTCCGCCTTGCCCGCGCCCTGGCAGCGCGGCCCGAACGCCACGTTGTCCAGCGCGGACAGGTGCGGGAAGAGCAGGTAGTCCTGGAAGACCACACCGACCGGACGGGCCTCCGGCGGCACCCGCTCCAGCGAGGCGCCGTCCAGCCGCAGATGTCCGTCGGCCAGCGGGACCAGACCGGCGAGGACGCGCAGCGCCGTGGTCTTTCCGGCGCCGTTGGGGCCCAGCAGCGCGACCACGTCACCGGGAGCGGCGGTCAGGGCGACGTCCAGCCGGAACGAGCCCCGGTCCACCACGAGCCGGGCGTCGAGCCCCTGCCGGCCCGCGACCCCGAGGCCGGTCTCGGGGGCGTCGATGTCGGTCATGCGCACAGCATCCCTCGTCGGCACCGTGGCCCTCCATCCCGCCGCCACGGTCACGCCCCGGTCAGCCAGCGGTCGCGCAGCCCCGCCAGCACCGCGATCGACACGGCGAGCAGGACCAGGCTCAGTGAGATGGCCGCCTCGGGGTCGTTCTGCAGGGCCAGGTAGACGGCGAGGGGCATGGTCTGGGTACGTCCCGGGAAGTTGCCGGCGAACGTGATCGTGGCGCCGAACTCGCCGAGCGCCCGCGCCCACGCGAGCACGGCGCCCGCCGCGATGCCGGGCGCGATCAGGGGCAGCGTGACCCGCCGGAACACGGTGAAGCGGGAGGCGCCGAGCGTGGCCGCCGCCTCCTCGAAGCGCGGGTCGGCGGCGCGCAGCGTGCCCTCGACGCTGATGACCAGGAACGGCATCGCGACGAACGCCTCCGCGACGACCACACCGGTGGTGGTGAACGGCAGCGTGATCCCGAACCAGGCGTCGAGCCACGTGCCGACGACTCCGTTGCGGCCGAGGGCGAGGAGCAGGGCCACACCGCCGACGACGGGCGGAAGGACGAGCGGCAGGGTCACCAGGGCTCGCACGAGACCGCGCCCGGGGAAGTCCGTGCGGGCCAGCAGCCAGGCCAGCGGCACGCCCAGCACGAGACTCACCGACGTCGCCGCGGTGGCGCTGACCAGCGACAACTGGAGCGCCTGCCACACCTCGGCGCTGGCCAGTTGGTCCGGCAGGCTGCGCCAGGGCGCGCGGACCATCAGCGCGACCAGCGGCAGCAGCAGGAACGCCAGGGCCAGCACGCCCGGCAGCAGCAGCGGCAACGGCAGCCCGCGCCGGCCGCCCGCGCCGACACGCCGGCGCCGCGGCCGGCCCGTGTGGCGGCCGGTCGCGGCAGCGGGGTCGTGGAGCGAGGTCACGGCTTGAGGAACCCGGCCCGGCTGAGCGCCTTCTGGCCCTCGGCGGACCGCACGAGGGCGATGAACGCCTTGGCGGCCTCGGCGTTGGGGGCGTTCTTCAGCAGGGCGATGGGGTAGTCGTTGATCGCCTCGGCGGACTCGGGGAACTCCACCCCCTGCACCTTGTCGCCGGCGGCGCGCACATCGGTCTTGTAGACGACCGCGGCGTCGGCCTCCTTGAGCTCCACCTTGTTCAGGGCGCTCTTGACGTCCTGCTCGTAGGAGACAGGGGTGAGCCTGAGGCCACTGGCCTGCAGGGCCTTCTGTGCGGCGGCGCCGCAGGGCACGGTCTTGTCGCAGAGCACGACCTTCAGGCCGGACTTGGTGAGGTCTTTCAGGGAGGACACCTTGCCGGGGTCGCCGGGCAGGGTGGCGATCTCCAACTGGTTGCGCACGAAGGTGACCGGCGGGGTGGCCGTGTCCTTCTTGTCCGTCACGATGGCCATGGTCTTGGGGCTCGCGGCGGCGAAGACGTCCGCCGGGGCGCCACCGGTGATGCTCGCGGCGAGAGTGTCGCTGCCGCCGAAGTTGAAGGTGACCTTGGTGCCCGGGTGCTGCTTCCCGAACTCCTGGCCGAGGCTGGTGAAGCTCTCCTTCAACGAGGCCGCGGCGAACACGGTGACCGTGCCGGAGAGCTTGGGGGAGGACTTCGAGCCGTCGGACGTGGTCGCCGAGGAGTCGGACGACTTCGACGAGGAGGAGCAGGCGCTGAGTGCCATCAGGGCTGCGGCTCCCGCGCCGGCCAGTTGCGGCATCCGCCGGGTCCGGCGCACCGAACGGGTCATCACAGGTCTGCTCCTCGAATTCGTGAAAGTCTCGCGCCCTCGCACGGCCGGACTGCGGCCGTGCGGCGATGATACTGCCGCATCTGCGATCCGTAAGTCTCCTGTTGCATCGCATGAGCTGCCAACCTGTGACGTTCGGCTCGCATATGCGTTTGCATGATGTCCGCGGGTGGGTACGGTCCTGCGGGGGAGGTGGTCGCAGGTGACGCTCGCGGAACTCGCCCCGACCGGTGATCTGGCCCGGCCCGCCAGGCTGACCGTGCCCGAAATGCTCCGTTGGCCGCAGCACCGGGCGGCCGCCGGCTTCGAGTGCGCGACCAGCGGGCGCCGGCACCACCTGTTCTCCGGCCCGCGCTTGTACGACGTGCTGGGAGACGCCGGACCGGCCTTCGACCCGGCCCGGCGCAAGGACCGGCTGCGCTTCCTGATCGCGGTCGACGGCGCCGAAGGCCACCACGCGGTGCTGTCCTGGGCCGAGATCGACCCCGACTTCGCCGACGCGCCCGTCCTGCCGGCCGTCGGCCTCGACGGCACCCCGCTGGATGAGGCCGGACCCCAACTGGTGCTGCCGCAGGACCGGTGCGGGGCGCGGTACGTCAGCGGGATCACGGCGATCCGGGTGGACGGCGGCTACCGATCCGGCCGTCCGGCTCCGGCCGCACCCGGGCGCGTACCGGCGGCGGCTCCGTGTGACGCGGTGCGGACGGCGGCTCCATGAAGCGCGGTGCCGGTGGCGGCCTTGCGAAACGCGGTGCCGGAGGCTGGGCCATGAGGGGCTGTGCCGGTGGTGGCCTCACGTAGTGCGGTGCCGGTGGCGCCTCTGCGCAACGCGGTGCCGGTGGCGGCCTCGCGAAACGCGGTGCCTGCGCGCCGGGGCGCGCGCCGGGTCAGACGCGGTCGATGTGCACGTTGGTGGACTTCACGCGCGCGGTGGCCTCCATGCCCACCTCCAGGCCCAGTTCCTCGACCGCCTCCCGGGTCAGCAGGGACACCAGCCGGTGCGGGCCCGCCTGGATCTCCACCTGTGCGGCGACGTCGCCGAGCTTGATCGCCGTGACGATGCCGGGGAAGGCGTTGCGTACGGAGGTGTAGGAGGTGTCCTCCTCGCCGCCGCCCTTGGCCAGCTCGACGGAGAACGCGGCGAGGTCCCTGCCGTCGATGAGCCGCCGTCCGGCCTCGTCGCGATGGGTGGCCACCCGGCCCGCGTCGGCCCAGCGGCGGGCGGTGTCCGGGCTGACGCCGAGCAGCCGCGCGGCCTGGCCGATCGTGTAGGACTGCATGCCGGTCACGATAGGACCAGAGGACGGGAACCACGGACGTGGGGTTGGCCGTTGGGTATAACGCGATATAGCGTGAGTCGGGAACTCCGTGGTTCCTGCGGGAGCCTCCGAATCGAGGTGAGTGATGTCGGCCGAGCTGGTGCGGACGGACGGGCCGTCGGGGCTGCGGGCCTCGCACGCGGACCGGGACCGGGTGGTGGACGTGCTGGCGCGCGCGGCGGGAGACGGCCGGATCACGCCGGAGGAGCTGGACGAGCGGGCGGCGGCCGCGCTCAGCGCCCGCACACTGGGCGAGTTGGCGGCGCTGACCGGGGACCTGCCTCGGGAGGCCGGGGGCGCACCGGCCAAGGACGTCGTCCGGATCGAGCAGCAGGGCTCGTCGGCCGCGCGCGGTGACGACTGGGCGGTGCCGCGCCGCATGGAGATCGAGTCGGCCTGGGGTGATGTCACCCTGGACTTCAGCGCCGCCGTGATCACGCACGACACCCTGCGCCTCGACGTGGACATGCGCGGCGGCACCCTGCGGCTGATCACCCGGCCCGGCGTGGTCGTGGACGCCGACGCGCTGGTGATCGGCTACGGCAAGACCAAGGTCCGGCCGGGAGATCCCGGTGCGCCCGTCCTGCTCCGGGTGGAGATACACGGGCGGCTCACCTTCGGGCGGCTGGAGGTATGGCCGCGCGGGCGGCGGTTCGACCGCTAACACCCTCGGCGCCGGCGCGCGGGGCGGCGACGGCGCTCGGCTCAGCCCGTGTGCACCCGCGGCCGGCGGGCCCGGTCCGGCTCCGCCTCGCGCAGGACCTCGCGGGTGACCGGGGCGACCTCGCCCTGGCCGAAGAGGAAGAAGCGCAGGAAGTTGGCGAAGGGGTTGCCCTCGGTCCACTCGAAGTAGATGTGCGGGGTGCACCCCGTGACGTCGCGGACGTGGAGGAGCAGCGCGGCCAGGGCGTTCGGGATGGAGGCCGACTCCAGGGTCAGGACCCGGTAGCGCCCGTGCAGCACTTCGCCGCGCACGGTCATGCCCGCCTCGAACTCGGACGGGTCGGTGACCGTGACCTCGACGAAGACGAAGTCCTCCTGCTCGGGCATCTCGTTGTCGGCACGGATCTGCTCGATCTTGTCGCGGTACTCGGCCTTGTCCCGGTGCCCGGGCTCGTTGGCGATGAACCGCATCTTGCGGCTGGCCATGTCACGGACGAATCGTTCCGCCAGCGGGTCGAGCGTCACGCTGGTCACACGCAGCTCGAAGGCACGGGCCAGCCGGGACAGCAGCGAGACCAGGATGATGCCGACGATGAAGCACGCGCCGATCTTCACACCGTCCGGCCGCTCGATGACGTTCACGACGGTCGTGTACAGGAACACCACCGCGATGACCGCGAAGCCGATCGTCCAGCGGCGCTGGCCCGCCTTGTGCGCCGCGATGGTCACCGCGATCGCCGCGGAGCTGATCAGCACCAGCACGCCGGTGGCGTAGGCGCCGCCCTGCTTGTCGACGTTGGCGTCGAAGATCCAGGTCACCAGGAACGCGATCAGCGTGAAGACGATGACCATGGGCCGGACCGCCCGCGCCCAGTGCGGGGCCATCCCGTACCGGGGCAGATAGCGCGGCATCAGGTTGAGCAGGCCGGCCATGGCGGACGCGCCCGCGAACCACAGGATGGCGATGGTGGAGATGTCGTAGATCGTGCCGAAGGCGCCCCCGAGGTACTGGTGCGCGAGATAGGCGAGGGCCCGGCCGTTGGCCCGGCCGCCCGCCTTGAACTCGTTCGCCGGGATCAGCAGCGTGGTGATGAAGCTACTGGTGATCAGGAAGGCGCTCATGATGATCGCGGCGGTGGTCAGCAGCTTCTTGGTGTCGCGGATGCGCCCCGTGGGCCGCTCCTCGGTGTCGCCCGGGTCGCCCTGGACGTGCGGCATGACGGCGACACCGGTCTCGAAGCCGGACAGACCGAGGGCGAGCTTCGGGAAGACGATGAGGGCCAGACCGACCATCACGAAGACGTTGCCGTGCTGTGCGGTCAGGGCGCTGGTCCAGTCGGTGACCACGTGCTCGGCGGTGAGGACGTGCCACAGGCCGTCGATCACGACGACCAGGTTGAGCGCGAGGTAGACGCCGACCAGGGCGAAGGCGACACCGATGGCCTCCAGGAAGCCCTTGAGGAACACCGCGCCGAGCAGCGCCACGAGGAACAGCGTGATCACCATCTGGTGGCCGTGGAGCGCGCTGGTCAGGTGCGGGTTCTCCACCAGGTGGGTGGAGGCGTCGGCCGCCGAGAGCGTGATGGTGATCAGGAAGTCGGTGGCCGCGAACCCCAGCAGGGTCAGCACGAACAGCTTGCCCTGCCAGAACGACAGCAGCCGCTCCAGCATCGCGATGGAACCCTCGCCGTGCGGGCTCTCCTCCGCCACGCGCCGGTAGACCGGCAGGGCGCCGGCGAGGGTGACGACGACCAGCACGATGGTCGCGATGGGAGACAGCAGACCGGCGGCCAGGGCCGCGATGCCGGGCTGGTAACCGAGGGTCGAGAAGTAGTCGACACCCGTCAGGCACATCACCCGCCACCAGCGCTGTCCCTGGTGCGGGGGCTCGGGCTCCGCGTGCGGTCCGGTATGGCCGCCGGGCTTGCCCATGTCGGACAGCCCTTCCAGCATCCAGGCGCGCAAGCGGCCGGTACTGGGAGGGTGTTCGGTCGTGGCCATCGGCATGTTCCTGACGTGCGGCTCAGCTCTTTTGGGCCATCACGCGGACGGCGGCACCAGCGTATGCAGAGCGTGATGCCTGGGCCCATGGATCCAGGGGTGGTGGGCGTCAAGCTTGCGTTAAGAATGACGCGCGGCCACCGGTTTCGCACCAAGAAGGGGAGGCCAGGGGTGGTCGGCCGCTGCGAGGCGGAACGGTCGGCGCGGTGCACCGGCGTTCGGGGGGCGGCCACCGTGTGTCATGTCCAGCGGTGACGCCGAGCGGGTGACGGGCGGCCGAAGGTGCGGACACGGGCGTGGGGCAGAAAGTCCGCGCCCGCCGGGAGCTGTTGCCGACCGATGCCGAGGCACGGCCGGCTCACTCCAGACCCGAGGCGCGGAACACACCCAGGGCGGCCTCGCGGTCGAGGCGTCGGGCCAGACGGTGCAGCGCGGCCGTACCACAGCAGAGTTCCGGCGGCCTCGGACTTCCGGGCGCCCTCGTCGAGCAGGTACCACAGGCCGGGGGTGTGGACGAGGGCCTCGGGGTCGAGCTCGACCCGGTTGCCGAGGGCGTCGCGCAGGACCAGCCGCTGCGCGATGCCGTCCAGCGGGCGCACCGCGGTCGGCAGATCGGTGCGGACCCGGCGGGTGCGCAGCAGGCGCGGGGGTCGGCCGGCCAGCCCTCGCCGGCCGACCCCCGCGCCGGGAAGAGCACGAGGAGGAGCAGCAGGGCGAGAACGCACCACAGGGCACCCCGCCACCAGACGAGCGAACCGGCCGCCCAGTCCACGGGGAGCAGCAGCGCGAGCAGCACACCGGCGGATCGGACCGAGCTGCGCACGTCGCCGGCCCAGTCGCGGTCGTACACCACCGCCGCGGCGCGGGGCGGCTGATGACCCGTCACCGGGCACCCGGTGTCCTCGCTGCGCTCCATGACTGAGACCGTGGCCAGCCGCGGGTTCGGCGGCACCCCGCCTTGACGGCACCATGACGGCCCTCGGCTGTTTCTTGACGGAACCGCAGCGGCCTCGACGCTCTCAGCCCGCGGGCGCCCCGCGCATCACAGGCCCCGCGTGTCCAGGCGCAGATGCCACAGGTTGCGCCGGTGCACGGACAGCAGTTCGGACTCCAGGGGGGACGGGGGAACGGCCAGGACCGGGCACACGGCGTGCGCGAGGCAGTGCCGGCAGACCCGGCCCGAGAAGGCGCGCTGGAGGCCGCGCCGGCCCGCGCCCACGACCAGCACGTCGTCCTCGCGGTCCGCGGTCGCCACCAACGCCCGGCCGGGGGCGCCGCGGACGACCAGGGCGTGCATCGGCACGCCCGGGTCCACCGCGCCGAAGATCTCGTCGAGCACCGCGGCCAGCCGTTGCCCGGCCAGCCGGTGCCACTCCTCCACCGGCAGACCCGCGGCGGCCGAGCGCCGCGCGGCCGGGTCGCCGCCCGGCGGCTCCCACGCCAGCACCGGCCACAGGTCGGCCCCCAGCCCGCGGGCCAGCGCGGTGGCCCGCCGCAGGGCCGTGACGCTGCCCAGGGAGCCGCTCACGCCCACCACCACCCGTGCGACCGCCGAGGCGCCGTAACCGGACATGACTGCACCGTTCCCCATGGATGCCCGCGTGCCGCGGACCCGTCCGCCGCGAGACCTTCCCTTCCATCCCACTCCCGCGTGGGGGATACGACCAGCCGAGCGGACGGCGCGGCGCGGACGACCGTGGCCGTCGACCGGTGCGGATGCGAAGGCGCTGTGTCGACGGCCGGACACGGTCGGTGACCGGCCACGGACACGCGTCGGGGCCGGTGCGCACCGGGTGGGTGCGGCCGGCCCCTCAGATCACTGCCGTGTTCAGGCGGCGGTCATCACCTGGTCCGCACCGAGCGGGCGGTGCGGGGCGATGATCCGGCCGTCGGGCAGCAGCTCACCGGTGTCCTCGAAGAGCAGGACGCCGTTGCACAGCAGACTCCATCCCTGCTCCGGGTGGTGCGCCACGAGACGGGCGGACTCCCGGTCGGCGGACTCGGCTGGCGGACACGGTGGCTGGTGCTGGCACATGGGTGGGATCTTTCGCTGTGTCGTGGTCATGGCCGTCCCCCGTGGTGATGAATGGTCGGAACCCAGTGTTGCCCTCATGGCGTCGTTCCGCAGGGATTTCGCGGCACCGCTTCCCACAGGTTCATGACGCGTCACCCGGGCGGACGGTTCATTCCAACTGACCCGTCACTTTGGGTGGTTCGCAGTGGCCGAAGGGGACTAGTCCGCACCGCCCGGCACAGCCGGCCTGCACAGACGTACCCCGTCACCCTCTGAGGGCGACGGGGTACGCGCGACGAGGGCTCAGGCCGCCGGCGAGCCGAGCAGGGGGAGGCGGGTGGCGCGCAGGGTCAGCACCGGGAGCAGGTCGGCGACCTGGTGCGGCCGGTGCGCGGAGATGCCCGGCGGTGCCGGGGCGAGCGGCACGAGCAGATCGGTGTCGGCCGGATGCCCCTCGGCGCCGTCGGCCGTGCAGTCGCCGTGCAGCCACAGCGTGAGCATGTACAGGCCCGGAACCGACAACAACCTCGCCTGGTACGGCTGTTGCAGCGCCTCGGCCTGCTGCAGGGCGCGCTCCGTGGAGGCGACGTACGGGCCCTCGAAGAAGTGCGAGAACGCCCAGCCGTCGGGGGTGAGCATGGTCTCGGCCGCGGCCACCGCCCGGTCGCCGCAGCGGATCAGGAACCGCCAGCCGGCCAGCCGCGTCGCGGACAGGCCCTGTGCGGTGATCCGGTCCAGCACATGGACGGGCAGCGGGAGTTCGGGGGTCGCGGGGCCCTGTGCGGCGCGCAGCGAAGGCGTGCGCGCCTCGCGGACCGCGGTGGGCGAGCCCAGAGCGGTGAGGACGGAACGCAGGGCAGGCGCGGGGGCAGGGGGCACGTGCAGCGGCATGTGGGTCGCCTCTCATTCGACAGGCGCGGCGGCGCGAGGAGGGTGGGGCGGACGGCGCTGTCTGCTCGGGGGAAGGCCGGAGAGGTGAGGGCCGGGTCGGTGAAGAACGAGGGTGCGGCTCGCCCTGCCGCCCGTCGACGGTGACGGCAGGAGAACGGCAGGACCAGGACCGAGGGCGCCACCCTCCCGCCTTGTGGACGAAGTTTATACGACGCGTGTTCAGCCGATGTTTCGTCTATCGCATTCCGGTAAGTCCCGCAAGGCGTAAATGGGCCATCGGTTTGCGGGTAGTCATCCCGATTTCCGAACCGGGCACTTGCCGCTGACCTCGCAATACGCTCCGGTAGGGGTCGGCCGAATGCGGTCGGCGTTTTTCACGAGGTGTTCGGGGTACCGGAAGGTGCGAGTTGCCGCATGCCCCGTGAATGTGCCGCGGGGAACATTTGACAGAGTAGCGGCTGCCGGGCGCGCGCGGGGCGTTATCGATCGCTTAGGCTGGGCATCATCCCACCTGACCCGGGAGCCCGGCGGCCGGATCGTCGGCCCGCCCATCCGAGGAGGGACACTTCGATGGGGGAGAAGGTCGTGGCAGGGCGGTTCGACCTGTCCGATCGCCAGCGCTACCGCGAAAAGCTCCAGAAGTGCCTGACGGGACTGGAGCGGCTGCTGGTCGAGAAGCGATTCGACCGCCCCAAGAACCTCATGGGCGTGGAGATCGAATTGAATCTCGCCGGCTCCGACGGCATGCCGAAAATGCTGAACGGCCAGGTGCTGGAGCGCATCGCGAGCCGGGACTTCCAAACGGAACTCGCGATGTTCAACCTGGAAGTCAACATAGCTCCGCACCGGTTGGGCGGCCGGGTATTCGACCGGCTCGCCGAGGAACTGCGCACCTCGCTCGCGTACGCCGACCGCAAGGCCGGCGAGGTCGACGCGGGCATCGTCATGATCGGCATCCTGCCGACCCTCGACCGCGACGACCTGGTGTCCTCCAACCTCTCCGAGGTCGACCGCTACACGCTGCTCAACGACCAGATCGTGGCCGCGCGCGGGGAGGACTTCCGGCTCGACATCGACGGCGTGGAGCACCTGGTCTGCACCTCGAAGTCCATCGTCCCCGAGGCCGCGTGCACCTCCGTGCAGCTGCACCTGCAGGTCACCCCGGGCCGGTTCGCCGACGTGTGGAACGCGGCGCAGGTGGCGAGCGCGGCGCAGATCGCCCTCGGCGCGAACTCGCCGTTCCTGTTCGGTCACGAGCTGTGGCGCGAGTCCCGGCCGCCGCTGTTCCTGCAGTCCACCGACACGCGCCCGCCGGAACTGCAGGCTCAGGGGGTACGACCGCGCACCTGGTTCGGAGAGCGGTGGATCTCCTCCGCCTACGACCTGTTCGAGGAGAACCTGCGCTACTTCCCGGCTCTGCTGCCGATCTGCGACGACGAGGAGCCGCTGGAGGTCCTGGACGCCGGCGGCACGCCCAAGCTCGCGGAACTCGCCCTTCACAACGGCACCATCTACCGCTGGAACCGTCCGGTGTACGGCATCGCGGACGGGGTGCCGCACCTGCGCGTGGAGAACCGGGTGCTGCCGGCCGGGCCGACCATCACCGACGTGATCGCCAACGCGGCCTTCTACTACGGCCTCGTCCGCGCCCTCGCCGAGGAGTCCCGGCCGGTGTGGACCCGGCTGCCGTTCGCCGCGGCCGAGGCCAACTTCGACGCGGCGTGCCGGTACGGCATCGACGCACGCCTCGTCTGGCCCCGGCGGGGGCGCTACGGCGGCACCGGCGAGGTCGACGCGGTCACCCTGATCCGCGACGAGCTGCTGCCGCTGGCCTCGGCTGGCCTCGACGCGTGGGGCGTGGAGGCGGCCGACCGGGACCTCTACCTGGGCGTCATCGAGGAACGCTGTCGGCGCCGGGTCAACGGCGCGGCCTGGCAGGCGGGCACGTTCCACCGGGCGCTGGAGCAGGGCCTGTCCCGTGAGGCCGCTCTGGCGGCGACGACGCGGCGCTACGCCGAGCTGATGCACGTGGGCGAGCCGGTCCACACCTGGCCGGTGGGGCTGCCGGAACCGGTACCACTGGGCTGAGCGGAAGCGCGGCGCGGCTTTGGCGGGGCGGGGCTTCGGCCGGGTGCGGCTTCGGTGAAGCGCGGCTTCGGTTCGTGTGGCTTCGGTTCGCGCGGCCTCGCTGGGGTGTGGCTTCGGTTCGCGCGGCCTCGCTGGGGTGTGGCTTAGGTTCATGCGGCCTCGGTGAGGTGTGGCGTGGGCCGGCCTGGGCTCGGCGGGACGTTGCCCGGGGACGCGCTGCTTGTGCGTGACACAGGCCGGGAGCCGGCCTCGCTGCGGTGCGTGCCGCTTTGGTGCGTCCGGCATGGGTGGGGCCGGGGGCGGCCCGTAGCGGCGCCGGATGCGATGAGCGCGGCCCTCCGGGGAGCCCCGTGCCGCTCGGTGGAGGGTGGTGGGGCGGGGGCGCCGGTGGTTCTGCGATCCTTGCGGGCAAGGTGGGTCGTGGGCCCGTGGGCCGGCTGGAGGCAAGGGTGCAGGTGAAGACTGACTCGGTGGCCGATTCCGGGGCGGGCGAGCGTGACCCGAGGCGGATGCTGCGGGACGAGACGCTTCTCGTGCTCGGGCTCTCGCTGGGCGCGAGCGGCGTCTCCGCGCTGATCAGCTTCATCGGCTCGGTCACCAAGCCGGGCGGTCTGAAGGACCAGGCGGCCACGCTGAACGCCTCCGCCGCGCCGGGCCGCCCCTGGCTCGACCTCGCCTGGCAGCTCTTCGGCATCGCCACCGCCCTGATCCCGGTGGCCCTGGTCGCGCACTTCCTGATGCGCGAGGGCAGAAGCCTGCGCACCATCGGCTTCGACCGCGGCCGCCCCTGGCCCGATCTCGGCCGGGGCGCGGCCATCGCGGCCGTGATCGGCAGCACCGGCATCGCCTTCTACCTTGCCGCCCGCGGCCTCGGCTTCAATCTCACGGTCGTGCCCGAGGCGCTGCCCGCCGTGTGGTGGAAGTACCCGGTGCTGATCCTCTCCGCCCTGCAGAACGCGATCCTCGAAGAGGTCATCGTCGTCGGCTATCTGCTGCGCCGGCTGGGCCAGTTGGGCTGGAGCCCGATGACCGCGCTGGCGGCCAGCGCCGTCCTGCGCGGCTCGTACCACCTCTACCAGGGCGTCGGCGGCTTCGTCGGCAACATGGTCATGGGTGTGGTCTTCGTGTGGCTGTACCGCCGGTGGGGACGGGTCGGCCCGCTGGTCGTCGCGCACTCCCTGCTCGACATCGGCGCGTTCGTCGGCTACGCCCTGCTCGCGGGCAAGGTCGGCTGGCTGCCGACGGCCTGAGCGCCGCGGCCCGGCCGCTCAGGCGCGCAGTTCGCCCTCGATGACCGTGACCGCGCGGCCCGTGAGCAGCGTGCGGTCACCGCGCAGGCCGGTGCGGACGAAGCCGGTGCGGCGGGAGGCCTGCAGCCCGGTGAGGTCGTCCCGGCCGAGGCGGGCGGCCCAGTGCGGGGCGAGCGCGGTGTGGGCGCTGCCGGTGACCGGGTCCTCGTCGATGCCGACGTTGGGGAAGAAGCAGCGCGAGACGAAGTCGTAGCCACGGGCCGGGTCGTCGGCGCGGGCGGTGGCGATGATGCCGCGGGCGGAGTAGGTGCCGAGGGACTTGTGGTCGGGGGAGAGTCCGAGCACCGTCTTCTCGTCCGCCAGTTCCACCAGCAGGTCGCCGACGTTCGCCCCGGTGTCGAAGGCGGCGACCGGCTCCGCGCCCAGCGCCCCGGCGACCCCGGCCGGGACCTCGACCGGGGTGAGCGGGGCGGTGGGGAAGTCGAGGGTGACCGAGCCGTCCGCGCCGGGCGTGGCGATGAGCACGCCGCTGCGGGTGGCGAACCGCGCCGGGCCCTCGTGGGCGCCGCTGGTGTACAGAACGTGGGCCGTGGCGAGCGTGGCGTGCCCGCACATCGCGACCTCGGCGACGGGCGTGAACCAGCGCAGCGCCCAGTCCGCCTCGCCGCCCTCGGGCAGCCGGTGCGCGAACGCCGTCTCGGCGTGGTTGACCTCCATGGCGACGTTCTGGAGCCAGTCGTCGTCCGGGAACACGTCGTCCAGGAGCAGGACCCCGGCGGGGTTTCCGGCGAAGGGCCGGTCGGTGAAGGCGTCCACGATTCGCATGCGCATGGGCCGACGCTAGTGGTCGCCACGGGCCCACGACCAAGGCCAATTCGCGAGTCCTGGCACGTTTCGCGCGCTCGGCCGCACTGTCCCGTCCCAACGAGAACAGTCGTCCACCTGTGCGGAACGACTCGTGGCCCTCACTCGACGTGACGCCGGACCGATGGAGGGAAGCGTCGCCCGGCGGCGGCCGGCGGGGGATGGTCATTCGCCCTGCCACCGGCTGCGGGCATGCTCTAATCGCCCGATGGCGAAGATCGAATCAGAGCTGATACGACGCTGGCTGAACGGCTGGACCGTGGCTCGCTCCCTGCCCGGGGCCGAGCCGGTCGAGTCCGCCGGGGACGGCCTGCGGTCCCAGTGCGACCAACCCGGCCGCGAGGTCGAGGTGTTCGCGCTACGCGCGGACGAGGAGCCCGACTCCTTGGCACGGCTGGCGGCAGCCGTCGCCGCCGCGAGGCGGACCACCTGGCTCACGGTACCCACGCTGCGCCCAGGAACCGTCGAAGCCGTCGTCGGCGCCGCCGGACTGGAGGTGCTCCACCGGGCAGAGTGGTTCATGACGACCGATCTGACCGGGCACCCGCAGCACGCACCCGTCGCGCGCTACGAGCGCGAGGTCCGCACGGAGGGACCCGTCACGGTCGTCTCCCTCCGTGACTCCTCCGGAGAGGTGGCGGCGCGCGGCACCATCGCCGTGGTCGGCGTCGATGCGATCGCCGATCGCATCGAGACGGACGCGGCGCACCGGCGACGCGGCCTGGGCCGCGCCGTGATGAGTGCTCTGGCGGAGGCCGCCGTGGCCCAGGGCGCCCGTACCGGTCTGCTCATCGCCAGTGAGGAAGGCCGGCGCCTGTATTCCTCCCTCGGCTGGCGCCACGAAGCCGACGTCGTGATCGCCCGGGGGCCGGTGGTTCCCTCCCACCGGTAGGACCGGCTCACGCCGGCCGATCCGCCCTGCGCACGGCGCGCAGACCGACACCTCCCCGCCCCGAGCGGCAGGCGCGGCGTGACCCGGCCGTCGGCCCCGGCAGCGACCTTCACCACCTCAGTGACACACGAACGACTTGTTCGCCGTGCTGGAGCCCAGCGCGCACGTCGCGCCCCTGACCGTGCCGGCCGCGTCGTGGAAGGTGAGGTTCCAGGTGCCGCCGTTGTCGGCCAGTTCCGCGTAGCCGGGGACACCGAGACCGCCCGGGGTCTGCTCCTGCGTGATCGACTGGTGGACGGCCTGCTGCGGCATCCCGATCATCTTCCCCACGACCTTGGTGTCGTCCGGGCCGTTGTCCAAGGGTCCGCCGGAGGAGCCCACGGTGAGCTGGGGTGGACGCGCAGTGTTGAAGTCGAGCATCTGATAGAGGTGGATGTGGCCCGAGAGCACCAGCCGCACATTGTCGGCCAGCCGGTGCAGGCCGGTTCCGGCGACGGCCGCGTCGAGTACGCGCGTCACCCATTTGACGTCCGTCGGCGGCGTACCGGCCTCCTTCACCATCCACACCGGCTTGTGCGTGAGCAGGAAGTAGTCGTTGCCCGGATGCTGCTGGGCGGCCCGGTTCACGGCGTCGAACTGCCTGGTGAAGATGCCGGCCTGCGCGGTGATTCCCGCGTCGTTGGGGTCGGCGAACGAGGAGTCCACCGAGACCAGGTTCAGGGTGCCGGCCCTGATCGGCGTGACGGGGGTGTAGACGCTGCACGAGCCGTTGGCGCGAAGGTCGTCGGCGAGATAGCGGAACCAGGCGCCGCCCGCACCGCCCAGCTGTGCCGCGTTGCAGTCCTCGTGGTTCCCGCGGGTCAGCGCCACGGGCGCCGTGGCCAGCAGCGGCTCGGCGGGCCGGAAGAAGTCGGCGACCACGCAGTCCCAGCCGGCCCGGTCGGCGGTCGTGGTGCAGCCGGGGTTGGCCCCCTTGTCGTTCTCCCTCGCCGGGTCGTCCCGGTACAGGTAGTCGCCGACGTGCACCACGAGGTCCGGCCGCGTACTGCCGGCGGCGGCCGCGGCGATCCGCGGAAAGGTCCAGCCGGTCTGATGGTTCGCACAGTCCTGCACGGGACCCGCCGCGGGAACCTCGCAGCCGGTGTCACCGATGACGGCGACCCTGCTGGGACGTGTGGTCGAGGTCCAGTCGGGAAGCGGGAGCTGCCGGTTCGCCGGGTGCACGACGGCCGCCCGGACGGACGACTGCTCCAGCACCGCGTTCGAGGCGCCGAGCGGCACCGCCAGTTCGCACACCGTCGTCGGGAACTGGGATCCCATCGGTGTGCTCACCCGGGTCATGGGAAACGGTCTTCTGTTCGTGCCCAGGGTGTAGCGGACGGCAGGACAGGTCTGGCTGCTGTCGGTGGAGACGTAGCGGATCCGCGTTCCCTGTCCGGTCAGCTGTGTCCAGGCCCATGCCTCGCTGTTGGGCGCACCGGGCGGTGGCGGCGACGTGGCGGGGGGCCGCGGACCCGCACCGTCCGCCGCGGTCCGGGCGGGGGCGGCACCGGCGGCCACTCCCGTGGCCAGCACGCCCACCGCGGCGAGAACGACGATCCGACGAAGCATGGGCGCAGTACCTCCGGGCGCGTGTCCAGGTCACCGGCGTTCCCCGGGACCGGGGCCGCACCAGGAATGCTCATCGAAGCCGCCACTCCGCGCAGCACCGGTGAGGCGAACGGCTGACGGGCGCCTCGACCTGGACGTGGCCACCCTGTACGCGGACGCGCTGATGAACCTCACCCCCTGGCAGCTGTGGGACATCCGCACCGGCCGCCCGGCCGAGGGGGCGCGCACACCGGAGGCCAGAAAGGTGCTGGAGCGGGCGCTGGAGACACCGGAGGGCGCCCGGCACCCGGGCGTGCTGCACATGTACATCCACCTGATGGAGATGTCACCGACGCCGGAGGCCGCCCTGACGGCCGCCGACCGGCTGCGCGGACTGGTGCCCGACGCGGGCCACCTGCAGCACATGCCCTCGCACCTGGAGGTGCTCTGCGGGGACTACCGGCGGGTGCTGTCCGACAACGCCGCGGCCATCGCCGCCGACGAGAAGTACGTCGCCCGGGCCGGCGCGATGAACTTCTACACGCTCTACCGGTGCCACAACCTGCACTTCCGCATCTACGGAGCCATGGTCCTCGGCCGCCTCGGGGAGGCGCTGGAGACGGCGCGGCGGCTCGAGGAGGCCGTGCCCGAGGAACTGCTGCGCGTGGAGAGCCCGCCCATGGCCGACGGCGCGCTACTCCTGGAGCAGGGCAGGGTCGCGGAGGCCGAGGCGGTCTACCGCGCCGACCTGGGCCTCGACGACACGCTTCCCCGGCCGCTGCAGCATCCGGGCAACGTCTGGTCCCTGCACGGATTCCACGAGTGCCTGGTGCGCCTGGGCAGGACGGGGGAGGCGGGCATCGTGGCGCAGCAGCTGAAACTCGCCGCCGCGATGGCGGACGTACCGATCACGGCTTCCTGTTTCTGCCGGCGGGAAGCCGCTGCGGCCCCCGTCCCCGGCGAGGGGTGCTGCACCCCGCCGTACACCGAAGCGAAACCGGACCGGGCGAAGTCGTCCCGACCCACTGCACCTTGACCGAGCGGCCGAGACGGCGCCGCCGTGGTCGACGCTGACAGAGCGGAGGCTGAGGCCGGTCACGCCAGGCAGCCCTCAGACCGTGTGCGCCGACTGTGGCGCGTGCCTTGCCCACGTGCCACTCCTCCTCCGCCCCCCCGGACTGCGCGCGCACAGGGCCGCCGACCTGAGGCGGATGACCGGCATACGGCTGGGCTGTCCCCACTCATTGACCTTTGACCCTCTACGGCGATCGACCGCCCGCAGGCCCGTGACCAGTGGTGGAACCGGTCAAGGTTCAGTGAGACGGGACAACAGGACAGTTGGGCTGACGCAAGGACCTTGTCAGGTCCTCAGTGCCGATATATCGTTGAGGCATCGCGAACGATACGCGATGCAGACGTGACAGATCAGCGATGGAATGGAGTGATCCTGATGCGTACTCATGGATTCGAGCGTGGACATCGGCACGCGGGCCACGGCGGGCACGGCATGGGCGGGTTCGAGGCCCGGCGGGCCGCGTTCGGCCCCTTCGGTCCGGGTGGTCCCGGGTTCGGCCCCGGCTTCGGGCCGGGCCCGTGGGGGCCGCGCGGACGAGGCGGCCCCAGGGGGCGGGCGCGGCGCGGCGACGTGCGTGCGTCGATCCTGGCCCTGCTCAAGGAACGGCCCATGCACGGCTACGAGATGATCCAGGAGATCGCCGAACGCAGCGGCGGCGCCTGGAAGCCCAGCCCCGGCTCGGTCTACCCGACCCTGCAGCTGCTGGAGGACGAGGGGCTGATCACCAGCGAGAGCGAGGGCGGCAAGAAGCTGTTCTCCCTCACCGACAGCGGCCGCAGCGCCGCCGGCGAGGCTCCGGAGGCGCCCTGGGAGGAGGCCTCGCGCGGGATCGACTGGGAGGCCCTCAGTGAGATCCGGCAGGCCGGTTTCGGTCTGATGGAGGCCTTCGGGCAGGTCTGGAAGACGGGCAGCAAGGAGCAGCGCGAGAAGGCGCTCGCCGTCATCAACGACGCCCGCAAGAAGCTGTACCTCATCCTCGCCGACGAGCACTGACCGGCAACGGCGAGCACTGGCGAGCGCGGACCGGCAGTGGCGGGCGCTGACGGGTGATGGTCCTCGTACGACGATCCGGGCGCCCCGCGGAGCACACCGCGGGGCGCCTTCGCGCGCCCGGGCTCAGGAGACGAGGCCGCCGAGCTTGCGCAGCGACTCGTTCAGGGCGGCCGTCGCCGAGTCCTTGAGCCTGCCCGCCATCAGCGACACCGCGGCGCCCGTGAACTCGCCGTCGATGCGGACGGTCGTGGTGTCGCCGTCCGGGGTGAGCGTGTAGCGGGTGGCGACGGTCACCGCCATCGGCCCCTTGCCGCGGATGGCGAACACCCGGGCGGGCTCCAGTTCCTCGATCGTCCAGTCGACCTCCGCCGGGAAGCCCATCAGCTTCATGTTCTCCTGGAACGTGCCGCCCACCGCCAGGCTTTCCGGGCCGCCGTTGGGGAAGCTGGTGTGGGTGGCGTTCCACTCCGCGTACGACGACCAGTCGGTGAGCTGCGTCCACACCCTCTCGGCCGGTGCCTGGATGTGCGCCTCCGCGCTGACTTCGGCCATGCGACCACCCCTTCGGTTCGGGCGTAACCGGCATACGGTGTCGCGGAACGTAGCCGTAGGGCCGCGAACATTCAATACTGATGAACCGTCAGGAACGGCGGCTTCGGTGCGCATCGGCTCGGTGGCACGTCCTTCGGCCCGGCATCGGCTCGATGGCGCGCGTCCCCCGGTCCGCATCGGCCCGGCGTGCGCGGCCGTCGGTCCGGTTCGCTCCGGATCGGCCCGGATCTCCTACCTGAGGATGAGATTGCAGTCGGCGACGTCCACTCTGTGCGGGACGTACAAATGGTTCCGCCCGTGGATGACTTCGCCCGGTGTGGCTGATGGGGTGGGGATGTGCACCCCCGTACCGCCCGCCTGTCCGCCCATGACGCGGCGAACCCGCACCCGGACGACGCTGCCGGGCTCGGCGCCGAGCTCGCAGCGGTGGTCGCCGGTGCCCGCCGGAGGGCCGTGCGGGACGGGGACCGGCAGATCGACACCGCCCACCTGCTGCACTCCCTTCTCGAGCACGACCCCGAGGTGCGCTCCGCCGTCGGAGACCCGCCACAGCTCGCCCGGCTCCTCGGCTATCTCGTGCAGCGCAGCATCGGCTACGGGCTGCGCTGGCAGGGCACCGTGGAGGACTCGGGTCCGATCGCGGTCGTACCCGGCCCCCGGGCCGGCGCCGGCGAGGCGAAGGACGCGGGGGAGCGGTCCCCGGCCGCGGCCGCCGCTCTGGCGCACGCCCGGGAGCGGGCGCGGCAGCGCGGCGAGGCGCGGGCCACTGGGCTGGACCTGCTGGCCGCGCTCGTCGCCGACCCGCGGTCACGGGCCGTCGAGGTGCTCGAACGCGCCGGCATCCCCGCCCGCGACCTCAACGCCAGGATCGAGACCGACCCGCGCGAGCGCACCGGCGAGGGCGGCGCGAACAGCTGAGGCGGCGGCTTCGCCGTCCATCTCCTGAGACAGGTGTCAACGGGGGTGACGCTCCTGTCGCCGCCTGTCATCATGTGCCGGTGCATACGTCAGAGAGCAGTCAGGGCAGCCGTGGCAAGAGCGTCGGACTCGGCCTCGCGCTCGCCTCGGCGCTGGCCTTCGGCGGGTCCGGGGTGGCCGCGAAGCCGTTGATCGAGGCGGGACTCGACCCGCTGCACGTGGTCTGGCTGCGAGTGGCGGGCGCCGCCGTGGTCATGCTGCCGCTCGCCGTACGGCACCGAGCGCTGCTGCGCCGCCGCCCCGCGCTGCTCGCCGGGTTCGGACTGCTGGCCGTGGCCGGCGTCCAGGCCTGCTACTTCGCCGCGCTCTCCCGCATCCCCGTGGGCGTGGCGCTGCTCATCGAGTACCTGGCGCCCGCCCTGGTGCTGGGCTGGGTGCGGTTCGTGCAGCGCCGGCCCGTCACGCGTGCCGCCGCGCTCGGCGTGGTGCTCGCGGCGGGCGGGCTCACCTGCGTGGTGGAGGTCTGGTCGGGGCTGAGCTTCGACGCGCTCGGCCTGGTGTGCGCCCTCGGCGCCGCCTGCTGCCAGGTCGGCTACTTCGTGCTGGCCGACCAGGGCAGCGACGCGGGCGACGCGGCGCCGGACCCACTCGGTGTCATCGCCTACGGCCTGCTCATCGGCGCCGCCGTGCTGACGGTGGTCGCCCGCCCCTGGGGCATGCGCTGGTCCGTCCTCGCCGGTTCCGCGCACATGAACGGCACCGCCGTACCGGCCCTCGCCCTGCTGGTCTGGATCGTGCTGGTCGCCACGGTGATCGCCTACGTCACCGGCGTGCTCTCCGTGCGCCGGCTCTCTCCCCAGGTCGCCGGCGTCGTCGCCTGCCTGGAGGCCGTGGTCGCGACCGTGCTGGCCTGGACCCTGCTCGGCGAGCACCTGTCGGCGCCGCAGGTCGCGGGGGGCGTCATCGTCCTGGTCGGTGCCTTCATCGCCCAGTCCTCGACGCCCGCCAAGACCACCGCGGCACCGGTCGCCTCCGGTGGCGCGGAACGTCAGCCGTCCGCCCGCGGCACCGCCGCACAGGGCCGGCCGAGCGGAGCCGGCCCCCTGGGCGCCTAACGGCCCGCCAGGTAGTCCGGCAGTTCGATACCGGGCGTCAGGTCGGCGCTGGGGACGGGAGTGTCGTAGCCCCTGCGCAGCGGGACGACCCCCGCCCAGTGCGGCAGGGCCAGGTCCTCCGGCTCGTCGTTGGCGCCGCCGGTGCGGACCTTGGCCGAGACCTCCTCCAGGTCGAGGCGGATCACCGCGGTGGCGGCCAGCTCCTTCTTGTTCGCGGGCCGGGAGTCGGCGGCGCGCCCCGCCATGACGTGATCCACCAGGGCGTCCAGCGCCAGGCGCTTCTCCTCGGCGTCGGTGACCTCGTGCGCGACGCCGTGCACCACGACCGAGCGGTAGTTGATCGAGTGGTGGAAGGCGGAGCGCGCCAGCACCAGCCCGTCGACGTGAGTGACCGTCAGGCACACCGGCAGGCCCGGGTCGGCGTCCCCGGTCATCCGCAGCGGGCGGGAACCGGTGGACCCGTGGACGTAGAGGCGCTCGCCGACCCGGCCGTACAGCGTCGGCAGCACCACGGGCGCACCTTCGCGCACGAACCCCAGGTGGCAGACGTACCCCTCGTCCAATATCGCGTGCACCAGCTCCTTGTCGTACGACGCGCGGTGCGCGGAGCGCGTGGGCACGGTGCGGGCGGTGGGGGCGTAGGCGTCGGACTGGGCTTCCGCGGTCGTGCCCTGCATGGGGTCCCTCCATGGCGAGGTCATTTGTACTAGTGCATAATGCTGTTTGTGCTAGGAGAATATCGGATCGAAGGGCGCGGCGCAGCGGAGATTGCGGCCGGCGTCGAGCGCGCGGTGGGCACCGGGGAGCTGCAGCCGGGCCAACACCTGCCTCCGATGCGGGAGTTGGCGGCTTGCCTGGGGGTGAATCCGAACACCGTCGCGGCCGCGTATCGCACCCTGCGTGAGCGCGGGGTCATCGAGACCGCCGGCCGGCGGGGCAGCCGCGTGCGGCCCCGGCCGGCCACCACCGGGCGCGAGCAACTGCGCGTGGAGGTGCCGCCGGGAGGGCGCGACCTGGCCGGCGGCAACCCCGACCCGCGGCTGCTGCCCCGCCTTGCGCCGGCCCTCGCCGCGGCGGCCGAGGCCGGGGACCGCGAGCCCGTGCTCTACGGCGCCGATCCCGTCGACCCGGACCTCATCCGCATCGCCCGCGCGGAACTCGACGCCGACGGGGTCGCCGCCGGTCCGCTCACCGTCGCCTCCGGCTCCCTCGACGCCGTCGAACGGGTCCTGGCCGCCCACCTGAAACCGGGCGACGCGGTCGCCGTCGAGGACCCCGGCTGGGGCAGCACCCTCGACCTGATCCCGGCTCTCGGCCTGCGCCCGGTCCCGGTGCCCGTCGACGACGACGGACCGTGCCCCGACGACCTGCGCCGCGCCCTGGACTCCGGCGCCCGCGCGGTGATCGTCACCGACCGCGCCCAGAACCCGACCGGCGCCTGCGTGACCGCCTCGCGCGCGGCAGCGCTGCGCGCGGTGCTGCGCGAGCACCCGCAGACGCTGCTGATCGAGGACGACCACGGCCACGGCATCGTGGACCTTCCGCTGCACCCCCTCGCCGGCGTCACCCGGCACTGGGCCTTCGTCCGCTCCGCCGCCAAGGCCTACGGCCCCGACCTGCGCCTCGCCGTCCTCGCCGGAGACCCGGTCACCGTCGACCGGGTCCGGGGCCGGCAGCGCCTGGGCCCCGGCTGGGTCAGCCTGCTGCTCCAGCGCGCGGTGGCCCATCTGTGGACCGCCGGCGCGGTGGACCGGACGGCGGTGGCGCGGTCGTACCGCACCCGCAGGGACGCGCTGGTGACCGCTCTGGCGGCCCGCGGGGTCGCCGCCCACGGCCGCAGCGGCCTGAACGTCTGGGTCCCGGTCCCGGACGAGACCGGCGCGGTGGCCCGCCTCCTGCAGTCGGGCTGGGCAGTGGCTCCCGGCGCCCGCTTCCGCCTGGCTTCCCCGCCCGGCATCCGCATCACCGTCTCCACCCTCGCCCCCGAGGACATCACCCCCCTGGCCGACGCGGTGGCCACGGCGGTACGCCCGTCCCCGGACCGGGTGTACGGCTAGCCGGCGCTCGCCAAGGGGTGCGGTGCGTGTCGGCGCGGTTCGCGGGCGCGGTGGCTGTGGCCGGGCGTCCGTCTGCCGCCGGGCGTGGGGTGGCGCTCGCCAAGGGGTGCGGTGGGTGCCGGCGCGGTTCGCGGGCGCGTTGGCTGCGGCGGTGCGCGGTCCAGGGCGCTGGTGTGCGGGTGATGCTCGCCTTGGGGTACTCAGGAGGTGCTCCTCCTGGGCCTGGCCTGGGTGAGCGCGGCCCCCGCCAGCACGATCACCGCGCCCACCGGGGTGGTCCACCGCAGCGACTCCCCGAGAATGGCCACGCCCGCGGCCGTGGCGATGACCGGGATGAAGTACGTGACCATCTGCGCGGTCGTCGGGCCGACTTCGGCGACCAGCCCGTACTGGATCAGCACCGCGAGCCCCGTCCCCAGGGCGCCCAGCGCGGCGATCGCCAGCAGCGGAACCAGCGCGTAGTGGTCCGGGACGCTGGTGAACAGGGGCGTCACCACGGCCAGCTGGATCGTCGCCAGCAGCAGCTGTCCGCCCGTCATCGACAGGTGCGAGTTGCCCGTCCCGGCCAGCGTCCGCCGAACGTGGATCCAGCCGACCGGGTAGCTCAGCGAGGCCAGCAGCGCCATCGCCGTGCCCGTGGCGTCCAGGCCGTGGAAGCCCTGCCATGCGCCCAACACCGTCAGCACCCCGAGGAAGCCCAGTCCCAGCCCGGCCACACGCACCCGGGTCGGCCGGTCCTCGGAGAGGGCGACGAGGGACAGGACCATGCCCCACAGCGGCGACGTGGCGTTGCAGATGCCGGCCAGCGTGGACGGGATGGTCAGCTCGGAGTAGGCGAAGAGGGAGAACGGCAGCGCATTGAGGAAGAAGGCGGCGACCGCCATGTGCGCCCACAGCCGGCCCCCGCGCGGCAGCCGCTCCCGCTTGACGGCCATCGCCGCCGCCAGTACCGCCGTACCGAACACGAGCCGCCCGAGGGTGACCTGGAAGGGCGCGTACCCGTCCGTGCCCACCTTGATCAGCAGGAAGCTGAAACCCCAGATCAGGGACAGCGCGCCGAAGCGGAGCCGCCAGTCGAGGCGGGGCCGGGTGCGGGACGGGGCGGGCGACTGGGTGCGGGTGGCGGCGACCGTGCTCATGCCTCAACGATGCTGGAGGCAATTTCGTAGCACAATCGAGATTTCTCACCGAGTATCTCTTAGAATCGCTTACATGTTGAACCTGGAGCGCCTGCGCACGCTGGACGCCCTCGCCCGGCACGGCTCCGTCAGCGCCGCCGCGGACGCGCTGCACGTCACCACGTCCGCGGTCTCCCAGCAGCTGGGCAAGCTGGAACGCGAGGTCGGTCAGCAGCTCCTCGCCAGGAACGGCCGGGGCGTGCGGCTCACGGACGCCGGCCGGCTGCTGTCGGAGCACGCCGGACGCATCCTGTCGCAGGTCGAGCTGGCCGAGTCGGACCTGGAGGCACACCGCGGACAGGTGGTCGGCGAGCTGCGGCTGTCCGCGTTCCCGACCGCCGCCCGCGGCCTCTTCCCGGTGGCCCTCGGGGCGCTGCGCGCCGAGCACCCGGGGCTGCGGGTGCGCTCCAGCGAGCTGGAGCCCGAGCAGGGCATCGCGGGCGTCGTCCGCGGCGACCTCGATCTGGCGGTGGTCCTCGACTGGTACAACAAACCGATGCCCCTGCCCGACGGCCTGGTCAAGGCGCCGCTGCTGGACGACCCGGCCGACGTGGCGATGCCCGTCGGGCACCGGCTCGCCGGGCGGGACGAGGTCGACCTCACCGAGTTCGCCGAGGACGAGTGGATCACCTGGGGCGAGGGCGAGTTCTGCCACGAGTGGCTGATGTTCACCCTGCGGTCCAAGGGCGTCGAGCCGATCGTCGGCCACCGCGCCGGCGAGACCCACACCCAGCTCGGGCTGGTGGCCGCGGGGTTGGGCGTGTGCATCGCTCCTCTGCTGGGCCGTCACCCGGTGCCCGACGGCGTGGTCCTGGTGCCGCTCAGGCAGCGCGTGCGCCGGCACGTGTACGTGGTCTGGCGGGCGGACGCCGACCGCCGGCCCTCGATCCGCGCCGCGGTCGAGGCGCTCCGCGTGGCGGCGCACCAACTGGGCTGAGCCCTACCGCCCGCCCAGCTTCCGGAAGTCCCAGGAGACGATCTTCTCCGGGGTGAGCCGCGCCCAGGCGTGCCGGCCGTCGTGCGGCATCTCGTCCAGCCCGAAGTTCTTCCGTGCGAACAGCGTCTCTGCCGTGTCCAGTTCGGCGCACAGCTCCCCGGTGCGCGGCACCTCGCCCACGAACTCCACCCGGCCGGACAGCTCGACCCCGCGCAACTGGTCGTACTCCTCGCCCGAGTCGACCACCACCGCCACTCGCGGATCGCGGCGCAGCTGGGCCCAGCGCCGGCTGCGCACCACCGAGTACAGCCACAGCGAGGTGCCGTCCCAGGCGAACCACAGCGCGCTCACGTGCGGTGCGCCGTCGGCGGAGACGGTCGCGACCCGGCAGGTGCGCTGGGTGGTGAGGAAATCGTCCAGCTCGCCGGGCGTCATCATGATCTTCCGGCCCCGGCGCTGCTGTGTGACGGTCATGCGGCTCTACCTTCTTCCTGGGTCTGCCCCAGCCATTCGTAGGGTTGTGGCACCCAGGGGAGCTGGGTGTGGCTTTCATGCGGCTGCCGACCATGGCTCAGGTGGCTTGGCCGCCCGGCTCCCCATGACGGCTCGGCCGCCGATTGGGAACTGCGAACAGGTCGCTGTGTAGAGCAATGCCGGCGGGGTCGTCTGTGGTACGCACTGCACGAACGATGAGCTGGAGCACGGTTACCAGACCCCGGCGGCCATCCGCCGCGCCGGCCTGCGCAGGGTGGCCACCTGGTTGCGCAACCGCAAGGTCCGCAACGCCGAGGCCCTGGCCGCGAAGGCCGTCGAGGCCGCCGAACGGCAGCACACCGCCGTCGCGGGCGAGACGGCCATCGCCAAGATGGTGCTCACCTTCGCGAAGGAGGTGATGGCCCTCAACGAGAAGATCGCCGAGACCGACAAGCTCATCGAGGGCCGGTTTCGCGAACGTGAACTCGCCGAAGTGATCCAGTCCCTGCCCGGCATCGGCACGGTCCTCGGCGCGGAGTTCCTCGTCGCCATCGGCGGCAGCCTGGACGCGTTCCCCAGCCCCGACCGCCTCGCCGCCTTCGCAGGAGTCACCCCCGCACCGCGCGACTCGGGCAAGATCAGCGGCAACCTCCACCGCCCGCAGCGCTACCACCGACGCCTGCAACGGGTCTTCTACGCCTCGGCCCTGGTGAGCATCCAGTTCGACCCCAACTCGCGGACGTTCTACGACCGCAAACGCGCGGAGGGTAAACGCCGCACCCAGGCCGTACTCGCCCTGGCCCGCCGACGCGTCAACGTTCTGTGGGCCCTGATCCGTGACCGACGGTGCTACCAAGTCACACCCCCTGTCGCTGCGGTGGCTTGACTTCAGCATTGGGAAGCCCCCTCTTCTTCCACGTCGTGCCAGAGGAACTCTCCTGTTGCCGTTGATCCTCTGACATCACGTCAGAAAAGGGAACGCCCCGGCTTCCGCCCGCCACCTCAGATGGCTACTCTCGCCGCCCGGCCTTCGGCTACGGCGAAAGGGTGCGCGATGGCGGCGTACGAACGGCTCGGCGAACCCCTCGATCCCGCGAGCACCGTCCTGCTGACCGTGGAGTGCCAGCGGGGCGTGGTGGGCCCGGACGGCGCGCTGCCCGAACTCGCCCGTGAGGCCCGCTCCTCCGGCGCCCTGGGCAACGTGGCCCGGCTGGTCGCCGCCGCTCACGAAGCCGGCGTCCAGGTGATCCACGCGATCGCCGAGCGCCGCCCGGACGGCCGGGGCGCCAGCCGCAACGCCAGGCTGTTCCGGGCCGCCGAACGGCTCCCGGTGCGGCAGCTGACCGGCAGCACCGCCGTGCGGGTGGCGCCCCCGATCGAGGTGACCGAGGACGACCTCGTGGTACGACGGCTGCACGGGCTGTCCCCGCTGCACGGCACCGACGTCGACGCCCTGCTGCGCAACCTCGGCTGCCGCACGCTGGTCGTCACCGGGGTCTCGGCCAACGTGGCGATACCCAACGCGGTCTTCGACGCCGTCAACCTCGGCTACACCGCCGTGGTCCCGGCCGACGCCATCGCGGGAGTGCCGGCCGACTACACCCCCGCGATGGTCCGCCACACCCTCGCGCTGGTCGCCACCGTCACGACCACCGACGCGGTGCTCGGCAGCCTGGAACGGAGCTGAGCCGGCTCAGGCCATCTTGATCTCGTCGCCGGCGACGGTGATCTTCGCGGCGGGCAGGGGCCGGGTCGCCGGCCCCTGCTTCACGCTGCCGTCCTCGGCGGAGAAGTGGCTGTTGTGGCACGGGCAGACGATCACGCCGTTCGCCACGCTGCCCACCGTGCAGCCCTGGTGGGTGCACGTGGCCGAGAACGCCTTGAACGTGCCGGCCGCGGGCTGCGTGACCACCACGCCCTTGTCCTTGAAGATCTTCCCGCCGCCCTGGGGGATGTCGGAGGTCTTGGCGAGTGCGGCGCCCCCGGCGGAGTCGCCGCCGGCCTGCCCTCCGGTGGAGCCGCCGGACGCGGTGGAGCCGGAGGAACCGGCCCCGGTGTCGACGGTGTCGGCCGAGTTGTCGCTCGAACCGCAGGCGGTCAGCGCGGCGGCGAGCCCGGCCGCTCCGGCCGCCGCCATGACGGTACGGCGGGCCGGTCCCGCTGCGGGCTGGGGCGATGCGCTGGTCATGTGGGTTCCCTTTCGCGGAGTTTCTCGTGATCCGCTCAGGGGTACGGCCCCCGGCCGCCACCTGTTCAGACGGACACCCGGATCTTTGCCGTCCGCGACGAGCCGGCCGTGCCTCGCGGCTGTGCGGCGACGGTCGGACGGAACCCGCACCCCCCAGTAACCTGGGGCGATGCTCAAGGAAGTCACCGCGACCCGCTACATCACGCCGTTGCGTGAGGGCGGCTCGCTGCCGGGGCTCGTCGAGGCCGACGACTTCGGGACCTACGTCATGAAGTTCACCGGCGCCGGGCAGGGCCGCAAGACCCTGGTGGCCGAGGTGGTGTGCGGCGAACTCGCGCGGCGGCTCGGCCTGCGGATGCCGCGTCTGGTCACCGTCCGGCTCGACCCGGTCCTCGGGCTCGGCGAGCCCGAGCAGCAGGTGCAGGACCTGCTGCGGTCCAGCGGCGGCACCAACCTCGGCATGGACTTCCTCTCCGGCGCCCTCGGCTACGACCCGCTCGCCTTCCCGGTGGACCCCGCGGAGGCCGGACGGATCGTCTGGTTCGACGCGCTGGTCAACAACGTGGACCGCTCCTGGCGCAACCCCAACCTCCTGGTGCACCAGGGCGACCTGTGGCTGATCGACCACGGCGCCACCATGATCTGGCACCACAACTGGCCCTCCGCTTCGGCCTCCGCGGCCCGCCCGTACGACGCCGCCGACCACGCCCTCGCCCGCTTCGCCCCCGACGTCGCCGCCGCGGCGGCCACCCTGGCGCCGCGGGTCACCGAGGACCTTCTCGCCGAGGTCACCGCGGAGATCCCGGACGCGTGGCTCGCCGACGAGCCCGGCTTCGACACCCCGGACGAACTGCGCCGGGCCTACGCGCGGCCACTGCTCGCGCGGGCCGCCGTCGTCCACGGGCGCATCACCGGCCTGGAGGGCGCCAAGTGAGCGAGACCCACATCCACATGGCAGGCCATGTGACCGAGCGCCACATCACCCGGGCGGGTCAGGGCGGCGACCGCGACGTGTTCGAGTACGCGCTGCTGCGCGTCGTCCCCCGCGTGGAGCGCGGCGAGTGCATCAACGCGGGCGTGGTCGTCTACTGCCGCGCCCGGGCCTACGTCGGCGCCCGCACCCATCTGGACGAGGCCCGGCTGCGCGCCCTCGACCCGCGGGCCGACGTGGCCGGGATCCGGGCCGCGCTCGGCGCCGTCGAGAAGGTGTGCGCCGGCGGGGCGGAGGCCGGGCAGGCCTCCCGTGACGACGCCGGGCGGCGCTTCCGCTGGCTGATCGCACCCCGGTCCACCGTCGTCCAGCCCGGCCCCGTGCACACCGGACTGACCACCGACCCGGCCGCCGAGACGGAGCGGTTGCTGGACCTCCTGGTGAGGTAATGGATCACACCGGTGCGGTGTGCCGTTGACACCGGGTGCCAGGGCTTCTAGCGTCACGTGTGCCGAAGGTACTAAGCGGTCGCTCACCGCATCAGGGGTCCTCCCGAAGGACCCGACAGGTTCTCTCAAGGGCGAGGAGAAGCAGCAATGTCCACCACTGAACAGCGGGTCGCGGTAGTCACCGGCGCGGCGCGCGGCATCGGCGCCGCCACCGCCGTACGACTGGCCGCCGAGGGTCGCGCGGTCGCCGTGATCGACCTCGACGAGGCCGCCTGCAAGGACACCGTCGAGAAGATCACCGCCGCCGGCGGCAAGGCGATCGCGGTCGGCGCCGACGTCTCCGACGAGGCGCAGGTCGAGGCGGCCGTCGCGCGCATCGTCGAGGAGCTGGGCGCCCCGACGATCCTCGTCAACAACGCGGGCGTGCTCCGCGACAACCTGCTGTTCAAGATGAGCGTCTCCGACTGGGACACCGTCATGAACGTGCACCTGCGCGGCTCCTTCCTGATGACCAAGGCGGTCCAGAAGCACATGGTCGACGCGGGCTTCGGCCGGATCGTCAACCTGTCCTCCTCCTCCGCGCTCGGCAACCGCGGCCAGGTCAACTACTCCGCCGCCAAGGCCGGCCTCCAGGGCTTCACCAAGACCCTCGCCATCGAGCTGGGCAAGTTCGGCATCACCGCCAACGCCGTCGCCCCGGGCTTCATCGCCACCGAGATGACCAAGGCCACCGCCGACCGCGTCGGCATGGGTTTCGAGGACTTCAAGAAGGCCGCCGCGACCCAGATCCCCGTGCAGCGCGTCGGTGAGCCCGAGGACATCGCCAACGCCATCGCCTTCTTCACCGGCGAGGCGGCCGGCTTCGTCTCCGGCCAGGTGCTGTACGTCGCCGGCGGACCGCTCAACTAAGGAATCGGGTACATGACTTCCGTGGAACTCCCCGAGCTCTCGGGCAAGGTCGCGCTCGTCACCGGCGCGAGCCGCGGCATCGGCTACGGCGTGGCCGAGGCCCTCGTCGCGCGCGGCGACCGGGTGTGCATCACCGGCCGCAACGAGGACGCCCTGAAGGAGGCCGTCGAGAAGCTCGGCGCCGAGCGGGTCCTCGCCGTGGCCGGCAAGGCCCACGACCTGGACCACCAGGCCGAGGCCGTCGAGCGCACCATGGAGGCCTTCGGCCGCCTCGACTTCCTGGTCAACAACGCGGGCACCAACCCCGTGTTCGGCCCCATCGCCGACCTCGACCTGGGCGTCGCCCGCAAGGTCTTCGAGACCAACGTGATCTCCGCGCTCGGCTTCGCCCAGAAGACCTGGCACGCCTGGCAGAAGGACAACGGCGGCGCGATCGTCAACATCGCCTCGGTCGCGGGACTCGCGCCCTCGCCGTTCATCGGGGCCTACGGCGTCAGCAAGGCGGCGATGATCAACCTGACCCAGCAACTGGCGCACGAGTTCGCGCCCAGGGTCCGGGTCAACGCGATCGCCCCGGCGGTGATCAAGACCAAGTTCGCGCAGGCCCTCTACGAGGGCCGCGAGGAGGAGGCGGCCTCGGCCTACCCGCTGGGCCGGCTCGGCGTGCCGTCCGACATCGGCGGCGCCGCCGCCTTCCTCACCTCCGGGCAGTCCGACTGGATCACCGGTCAGACTCTCGTCGTGGACGGCGGCATCTTCCTCAACGCCGGCGTGGGCTGAATACCAATCCGGGCGCCGATTTTCGGACGGATCGGCGCCCGGAGTACCGCACAGCGGTCGCATTGGCGAATGACAACGTCGTCACCGCTCAATCGATCAATAAGTGCTGTTTCAGGGGTGGTTCGGGCGCCCCGACGCTGCGGTATGGTCTGCCGACCCTTGGTATGGCAGATCGAGGAGCGTGCGCGTGTTCAACCGGAAACGATTCCTGCGGAGAGTCGCGGCGATCGCGTCCATATCCCTGGTGGCCGGGTGCAGTCTGCTGTCGGACGGTGACACGGGCGGCAAGGGTCCGATCGTCGTGGGAACGACCAGCGCCCCGAGCACTCTCGACCCGGCCGGCGCCTGGGACGGTTCCTGGGAGCTGTACCGGAACATCTTCCAGACGCTCGTCGCCTACCCGAACGGTGCCACCACCCCGCAGCCCGACGCGGCCGAGAGCTGTTCCTTCACCGACTCCAGCCGCACGTACCGGTGCAGGCTGCGCTCGGGCATGAAGTTCGCCGACGGCGACCCGCTGACGGCCCAGGCCGTCAAGTACTCCATCGACCGCATCCGCGCCATCAACGCACCCAGCGGCCCCGCCGGGCTGCTCGGCAGCCTGGACCGGGTGGACACCTCGGGCGACCGCGACGTCGTCTTCCACCTCAACAAGCCGGATGCCACCTTCCCGTTCGTGCTGGCCACCCCCGCCATGTCGATCGTCGATCCGCGCGACTACCCCGCGCGCTCCCTGCGCAAGGACAGCGGGGTCGACGGCTCCGGGCCGTACAGGCTGCAGTCCTACGAGGAGGGCAAGCAGGCCGTCCTGGTGCGCAACGGCAGCTACAAGGGCTTCGCCAAGCGGCAGAACGACGCGGTGACCATCCGCTACTTCCAGGACTCGGCCGCCATGGTCAAGGCCCTGCGCGCCAAGCAGATCGACGTCACCTACCGCGGTCTCGCCGCCGACGACATCATCGCCCTGCAGCAGCACGGCAACTCCGACCTGCAGCTCATCGACGGCGCGGGCATCGACATCAGCTATCTGGTGTTCAACCCGAAGGACCCCTGGGCCAAGCAGTTGGCCGTGCGCAAGGCGGTCGCCCAGGTCGTCGACCGGGGCGCGATCGCCCACAAGGTCTACAAGGACACGGTCGTCCCGCTGTACTCCATGGTCCCCGCGGGCCTGACCGGCCACACCACCAGCTTCTTCGACGACTACGGGGACCCGAGCGTCCCCAAGGCCCGCCGCACCCTCACCGACGCGGGCATCCACCAGCGCGTCCCGCTCACCCTCTGGTACACCACCGACCGCTACGGCTCCGAGACGGCCCTGATGTTCCAGGAGCTGAAGCGGCAGCTGGACGACTCCGGGCTGTTCACCATCACGCTCAAGAGCCGCCCCTGGAAGACCTACGTGGTCGGCTACCAGAAGGGCGAGTACCCGGTGTTCGGGCGCGGCTGGTTCCCGGACTTCCCCGACGCGGACAACTTCATCGCCCCGTTCGTCGGCGACAAGAACGCGCTCGGCACGCCGTACCCGGCCAAGGAGATCACCGACACGCTGCTGCCCCACTCCCGCGCCCAGAGCGACCGCGCCCAGACGGTCAAGGACATGGAACAGGCCCAGCAGATCATCGTGAACGACTCCCGGCTGATCCCGCTGTGGCAGGGGCGGCAGTTCGTGGCGGCCAGCGACGACATCTCCGGCGGCGAGCAGGCACTCGACCCCTCGACGATCATGATGATGTGGATGCTGCACCGCAAGACCAGCTGGTGAGGGGGTGCAGGGGCGTAGCGGCACGCGTTGTCAGTGGGCGGCGGTAGGTTCTGAGGCACTGGAAGTGCCGCACGCCGTAGTTGACTGACATCGTGAGGACGTGGACGTGACCGACATCGCCATGCTGCCCGAATCCTGGCGCGGGGTTCTGGGCGACGAACTGCAGCAGCCCTATTTCAAGGAGCTGACCGAGTTCGTCGAGGAGGAGCGGGCGAGGGGGCCCGTCTACCCGCCGCGCGAGGAGGTCTTCGCGGCCCTGGACGCGACGCCGTACGAGAAGGTCAAGGTCCTCATTCTCGGACAGGACCCCTACCACGGCGAGGGTCAGGGCCACGGCCTGTGCTTCTCGGTCCGCCCCGGCGTGAAGACGCCGCCGTCGCTCAGGAACATCTACAAGGAGATGGAGGTGGAGCTGGGCCTGCCCGTCCCCGACAACGGCTACCTGATGCCCTGGGCCAAGCAGGGCGTCCTGCTGCTCAACGCCGTGCTCACGGTGCGGGCCGGCGTCGCCAACTCGCACAAGGGCAAGGGCTGGGAGAAGTTCACCGACGCCGTGATCCGCGCGGTCGCCGACCGCCCCGACCCGGCGGTCTTCGTCCTGTGGGGCAACTACGCCCAGAAGAAGCTCCCGCTGATCGACGAGTCCCGGCACGCCGTGGTCAGGGGGGCGCACCCCTCGCCGCTGTCCGCGAAGAAGTTCTTCGGCTCCCGCCCCTTCACCCGGATCAACGAGGCGATCGCCCGCCAGGGCCACGAGCCGATCGACTGGCGCATCCCCGACCTGGGCTGATCCGGCGCCGGGGGCCCGGCCGTGCCGGGCCCCCGGGCCGAGGGGTCCGGTTCCGGGCGCGTGGCATGCCGGTGACTGTCCGTGACTGACCTGTGATGGGGCCCGCTCGGGGCCGCCTGACCGGAAAGACCGGTGCCGCCGGTTAGCGTCGGGAGCAGACAGCGGACGACGGCCGGAGGACGCGGTGGCGGAGCGACGGGAACGGACGGCACCGGATGCCGTGCTGACGCGGATCGGGCAGGTCGTGATGCTGCACCACGGCGGCGACCGGGAGGAGGCCCGCAGCCGCTTCCTCGCCCTGTGGGCGGAGGTCGGCGAGGACGGCGACCCGCTGCACCGCTGCACCCTGGCCCACTACCTCGCCGACACCCAGGACGACCCGGCCGACGAACTCGCCTGGGACCTGCGGGCATTGACGGCGGCAGGGGAACTGGCCGACGGCGACCCGGCGTGCGTGCGGGGCTTCCTGCCCTCCCTGCACCTCAACCTGGCCGCCGACTACGCGAAGCTGGGCCGCCCCGACGCCGCACGCAGCCACCTGCGCCACGCCCGCACCGCCGCCGGCTCCCTGGCGGACGACGGCTACGGCGAGGGCGTACGGGCGGCGATCGGCCGCCTGGAGCTCAGGCTCGACGAGGGCGGCGCGGCGGGCGGCGAGCCGTGGGGGCCGCCGCGGCAGCGGCCCGGCTAGCCGCTCGGCCGGGAAGGGCGCCGGACGTCCCGCGACGGGTCAGTGGCCGTAGGCCTGCTCGCAGATCACCGCCTCCGGGCTGTCCTTGCGCCAGC
>NZ_JBLEBI010000061.1:0-34774 GCF_047340315.1 Streptomyces sp. AF1A | reverse complement strand
CGAGCCCCACGTACAGCGCGCTCTGACCGTCGTACCGCCGCCTGAACTGCGATTTTGTAAACCGCGAAAATTTTTCCGCGAGGGGTGTGACGTTTCCGGGCCGCGCGACGCAGTACTGAGTGAGCCGACTGGTCATCGGCCGTCGCACTGAGCCGGGGTTCCCCCCGTACCCACGGCTCGTGCACCTGGCGCGGGCGGGACACGTTCCCCCGGTCCCGCCCGCGCCCCGCACACTCACCAGGACACGACGACCTTGTCGCCCACCCGCACCTGCGCGAAGAGCCGGGCGATCGCCGCCTCGTCCCGGACGTTCACGCACCCGTGCGAGCCGCCCGCGTATCCGCGCGCCGCGAAGTCGTACGAGTAGTGCACCGCCTGTCCGCCGCTGAAGAACATCGCGTACGGCATCGGCGAGTGGTAGAGGGTCGACACCCAGTCCCGTGACTTCCAGTACACGTGGAACACACCCTCGCGGGTCGGGCTGTACTGCGTGCCGAAGCGCACGGCCATGGTCGACACGGTCCGGCCGCCGATCATCCAGCGCAGCGTCCGGCTGGTCTTGCTGATGCACAGCACCCGCCCGGTCAGACAGCGCGGGTCCGGCGCGGCGGTCGGCTGACCGCCCATCAGGTACAGCTCCCACCTGCCCGGCGTCCGGGTCATCGCCAGCAGCCGCCGCCAGGTCACCGTGTCCGTCGCGCCGGTCCGCGGCAGCCCGCGCTTGCCCTGGAAGCCCCTGACGGCCTGCTCGGTCAGGTCGTCGTACGAGCCTGTCGGCCCGTCGAACAGCCAGCCCACCTGGCGCAGCCGCGCCTGCAGCTCCCGCACGGCCGGCCCGCTGTCACCGCGCGCCCACAGCACGCGCGGCGCGGGCGCGGCCGGCGATCGCTGGGCCGTTCGGGTGGGACTGGGGACGGGTGTCCCGGCGGGTGCGGTGCCCCCGCCGTCCGGGATCCGGATGTGCACCGGGCCCCGGGGCCTGCCGTCGGCGCCCGCGGGCTGCACGGTACAGCCGCAGAGGGCGGCGAGCGCGGCGGCCGAGGCGAGTACGGCGGCGGGTCTGCCCGTGATCCTCATGCCGGGGATGATTCCCCGCGTGACCGCCGCCGAACTAGGGGGCATGGTGAGGGGTGATACGACGTACTGCGGAGGCTTCCATGGCGCGTGAGTCGGAGTCGGGACTGCCGATCGAGCCGGTCTACGGGCCGGGGGCCCTCCAGGGCTGGGACCCGGCCGAGAAACTGGGCGAGCCCGGCGCGTACCCCTTCACCCGCGGGGTCTACCCGACGATGTACACCGGCCGCCCCTGGACCATGCGCCAGTACGCGGGCTTCGGCACGGCGGCCGAGTCCAACGCGCGCTACCGGCAGCTGATCGCGCACGGCACCACCGGGCTGTCCGTCGCCTTCGACCTGCCCACCCAGATGGGCCACGACTCCGACGCGCCCCTCGCCCACGGCGAGGTCGGCAAGGTCGGCGTGGCGATCGACTCCGTCGAGGACATGCGGGTGCTGTTCGACGGCATCCCGCTGGACCAGGTCTCGACGTCGATGACGATCAACGCGCCGGCCGCTCTGCTTCTGCTGCTGTACCAACTTGTGGCGGAGGAGCAGGGGGTGCGCGCCGACCGGCTGACGGGCACGATCCAGAACGATGTGCTGAAGGAGTACATCGCGCGGGGCACGTACATCTTCCCCCCGAAGCCGTCGCTGCGGCTGACCGCGGACATCTTCAAGTACTGCACCGCCGAGATCCCGAAGTGGAACACGATCTCGATCTCCGGCTACCACATGGCCGAGGCGGGCGCCTCTCCCGCGCAGGAGATCGCCTTCACCCTCGCCGACGGCATCGAGTACGTGCGCACGGCGGTCGCGGCCGGCATGGACGTCGACGACTTCGCCCCGCGCCTGTCCTTCTTCTTCGTGGCCCGTACGACGCTGCTGGAGGAGGTCGCCAAGTTCCGCGCCGCGCGCCGGATCTGGGCGCGCGTGATGCGGGAGGAGTTCGGCGCGCGGAACCCCAAGTCGCTGATGCTGCGCTTCCACACGCAGACGGCGGGGGTCCAACTGACGGCCCAGCAGCCGGAGGTGAACCTGGTCCGGGTCGCGGTGCAGGCCCTGGCCGCGGTGCTGGGCGGCACCCAGTCCCTGCACACCAACTCCTTCGACGAGGCGATCGCCCTGCCGACCGACAAGAGCGCGCGGCTGGCGCTGCGGACCCAGCAGGTGCTGGCGTACGAGACGGACGTGCCGGCCACGGTCGATCCCTTCGCCGGCTCGTACGCGGTCGAGCGGATGACGGACGACCTGGAGGAGGCGGCCGTCGATCTCATGCGCAGGGTGGAGGACCTGGGCGGCGCGGTGGCGGCCATCGAGCGGGGCTTCCAGAAGACCGAGATCGAGCGCAACGCGTACCGGATCGCGCAGGAGACGGACTCCGGCGAGCGGGTGGTGGTCGGCGTGAACCGCTTCCGGCTGGACGAGGAGGAGCCGTACCAGCCGCTGCGCGTGGACCCGGCGATCGAGACGCGGCAGGCGGAGCGGCTGGAGAGGCTCCGGGCCGGGCGCGACCGGGGGGCGGTGTCCTCGGCCCTGGACGCGCTGAGGAAGGCGGCGGAGGGCGAGGACAACGTGCTGTATCCGATGAAGGAGGCGCTGCGGGCGCGGGCGACGGTGGGGGAGGTGTGCGGGGCGCTCCGCGGGGTGTGGGGGGCCTATGAGCCGTCGGAGGTGTTCTGAACCGGGCGGTTGCTTCGCGGAGGCGACCGGAGGGCGGAAACCGCGCCCGCCCGGATCATCGGCGTCACCCCCGGACTCCCGGTGGACCTTCTCCTCGGCGGTGCGGACGACCGACCGCCCCGAACCGGAGTGTCGTACCCCCGTGCGACACTCCTTGCCATGTTCGGCGTCATCGATCTCCCCACCTACCTGGCAGGGCTCGTCCTGATCGTCCTGCTGCCCGGTCCCAACTCCCTCTACGTCCTTTCCGTGGCCGCCCGCCGCGGGGTCCGCGCCGGGTACACCGCGGCCGCCGGGGTGTGGTGCGGGGACACGGTGCTCATGACGCTGTCCGCCGCCGGAGTCGCCTCCCTGCTGAAGGGCAACGCCGTGCTGTTCGGGATCGTGAAGTACGCCGGTGCCGCGTACCTGACCTGGCTGGCGATCGGCATGCTGCGCTCCGCCCGGCAGATGTGGCGCACGCGGCGGCGGCAGGCCGTGCAGGAGGCGGGCGCGCCGGACGCGGCGGCAGGTGAACGGCCCTTCCGCCGGGCCTTCGTGGTCAGCCTCTTCAACCCCAAGGCGATCCTGTTCTTCGTCGCCTTCTTCGTGCAGTTCGTGGACCCCGGGTACGCCCACCCGGCCCTCTCCTTCGTCGTCCTCGGCGCCTTCGCCCAGCTGGCCAGCTTCCTGTACCTCAGCGCGCTGATATTCGGCGGCACCCGCCTGGCCGCCGCCTTCCGCCGCCGCCGGCGGCTGTCGGCGACGGCGACGTCGGCGGCGGGCGTGCTCTTCCTCGGGTTCGCGGTGAAGCTGTCGCTGGCCGGCGCGTAGGGGCGGGTCAGAGGCCGACCCGGGCCAGGTAGGCCCCGAGCCCGTCCGCCGTCTCGCCCGCCCAGCCGACGTACCCGTCCGGGCGGACCAGGAAGACGCCGGGGCCGTACGACCCGGGGGCGGACGGGAGCGCCCGTATCCCGGCGGCTGGCGCCGTCGCCGCGCCCAGCAGTGTCCAGTGCGGCCCCCGGAAGGCGTCGAAGAGGCGTACGCCGGCCACCGTGCCGTCGGGGGCGCGGTCGCCGGCCCGCAGGCCGTCCGGGGCGGTCCGGGTCTCGACGCTCAGCGACGACTCCCGGTACCCGAGTCCGAGTTGCACCGTCGCCCCACCCCGCCTCACCGCGCCGCGGTGCACCCCCGTCGACAGCTCCAGCATGGCCCCGGCGTTGGCCCGCCGCTCCTCCTCGTACGTGCCCAGCAGGGTCTGCCGCGCCCCGTCCCGCAGCACCGCGCCCAGCTTCCAGCCCAGGTTGTAGGCGTCTTGCACGCTGGTGTTGAGGCCCTGCCCGCCGGCCGGTGAGTGGACGTGGGCCGCGTCCCCGGCGAGGAACACCCGACCCGCCCGGAACCGGTCCGCCAGGGCCGCCCGCGGCCGGAAGTCGGACGCCCAGCGCATCTGTGTCACGTCCTCGGCGCCCAGGTGGCTGTAGGCGGCGACCAGCTTGCGGACGCCGTCGAGGGACAGGTCGGGGGCCGCGCCCTGCGGAAGGCGCGCGGCCAACTGGAACTCGTCGGTGCCGGCCAGCGGGCACAGGGCGAGGGCGCTGCCGTCGTCCTGGGGGAACGCGTGCCAATGGTTCCGGTCCAGGCCCCTCACCCGCACGTCCGCCACCACGAACGGCGCCGGGTCGACCGCCTCGCCGGTCATGCCGACACCGAGTGCGCGCCGGACCACCGAGCGCCCGCCGTCGGCGGCGACGACGTACCGCGCACGGACCGTCGTACCGTCGGCGAACTCCACGCAGACCCCGTCCGCGTCCTGCGTCAGGCCGGTGACCCCGCGCCCGAAGGCGACCCGCCCGCCCAGTTCCACCAGCCGCGCGTACAGGATCTCCTGGGTCCGCCACTGGGGGATCATCCGCGGCTCGGTGTACGGCGCGCCCTCGTCGGGCGCCGCCGCCTCGAACAACGGCTCCTCGCCGAGCCGTTCGCCCTCCTTCCAGATCATCCGGTGCGGATAGGGGCCGCTCGCCGCCAGGACCGCGTCCAGCACACCCAGGTCGTCGAACACCTCCTGGGTGCGCGGCTGGATCCCCTTGCCGCGCGAGCCGGGGAACAGCTCCCCGGCCCGCTCCACCACCAGCGCCTCCACCCCGCGCCGGGCCAGGTCGATGCCGAGGGTGAGACCGGTCGGACCCGCACCCACGATCAGGACATCCATCGCGATTCTCCTTAACGTTGTTAAGTTCGGTACGCGTCGGCGAGCGTGCCCTTAACGCTGTTAAGCTGTCAAGTGTGGGTACGGAACGACGGGCTCCCCTGGACCGTGAGCGGGTCGCCGGCACGGCGCTGCGGCTGCTCAACGAGGTCGGCCTCGACGGACTGACGCTGCGCGCCATCGCGAAGGAACTGGACGTCAAGGCGCCCGCGCTGTACTGGCACTTCAAGGACAAGCAGGCGCTGCTGGACGAGATGGCGACGGAGATGTACCGGCGGATGGCGGCCGGCACCGCGCTCGATCCGGCGGACAGCTGGCAGGAGCGGCTGCTGAAGGCGAACCGCGGGCTGCGGGCCGCGCTGCTCGGTTACCGCGACGGCGCCAGGGTCTTCAGTGGCTCACGCTTCACGGGCACGGAGCACGCCCCCGCCCTGGAGGCGAACCTGAGGCTCCTGACGGACGCCGGTTTCACCCTGGCCCAGGCGGTCGACGCCGACCGGACGGCCAATGCGTACACCATCGGCTTCGTCATCGAGGAACAGGGCATGCAGTCCCCGCCGGGCCGGCCCCGCGAGGGCGTCGACATCGACGAACGCACCCGGCGCCTGGCCGGCTTCCCCCTCGCGGCCGCGGTCGGCGGACTCCTCTTCGACGACTACGACCGCCAGTTCGAGGAGGGCCTGTCCCTCGTGATCGCAGGCATCGGCACACGGTACGGAATCAGCTGACGCCCGGCGACGCTCCCGGGGCGCCGCCTCGCGCGCCTTCGGGCGGGCGTCGTCGAGCGGGACGAAGGCGCGGGCCCGCCGGCCGGGCCCGGCCGCGTCACCGGCGTACGGAGCGGCCCAGGCCGCGCGCCTTGCGGGCCATCCGGCGCACCGTGGCGTTGCGCGGGATGAACGCCAGCTGGGCCGGCACCCCGCCGGGCAGGGCCAGGGAGGTCAGCCGCCTGCGCTTGAAGTAACGGGAGGTCCGGTGGCCGAAGTGCCGCGCCAGCCAGCTCTCGGCCTCCCCGCGCAGCCCCGGCAGGACGTTCGGCTGCATCGCGAAGCCCACCGCACGCACCAGCGCGCCCAGCGCCGCCACGTCCATGCCCCGGCGCCGCTCGGCGACCGCCTCCCGGTCGCCCAGCTCGGGCAGCAGGGCGTCGACGATGGTGACCGGCACCCGGTTGCTGTTCTCGTACGGCGTCAGCCGCTCCAGCAGCAGCTCGGTGCCCACCCGGGCCACGGGCAGGCCGTACAGCTCCGAGGCGGTGAGCAGCGCGGTGGAGAAGCAGCCGACGACCAGCGCCGGACGCATCCGCTGGTACAGCACCTCCGCGAGGACCGGGGTGTCGAGGACGGTCAGCCGGGCACCGAGCCGCTTCGCCTCCTGCTCCAGCGTGCGGGTGAAGCGGGCCGGGGCGGTGGGGTGCGGCTTGAACACCACCGTGGTGTGGCCGAGGGCGACCGCGCCCTCCAGCATCCGCACATGCAGGTCCTCCTCCTGCTCGGCGGTCAGTATCTCCAGCGCGGACAGGTACTGGCCGAGCAGCAGCGCGGGCTCCTCGGTCTCCGGCAGCTCCGCTGCGATGGGCGCGAGTTCGGCGAGCACCTTGGTGAAGGCGGGCGTCGGCACGATCTCACCCCCCACGCCGAACTCGGTGAGCAGCAGCGGCTCCAGGCCGGGCACCAGATCGAGGTGGAGCACCCGGTCCACGCGGGTGCCGACCAGCGGGTCGATCTTGTTGCGGGTCGGGCCGTAGCTCATCAGGCCGTCGGCGTAGACCGTGACCGGGGCGCCGTTGAAGATCTGCGCGAGCGTCAGCGACGGGTTGACCTGGATCGACTCCACGGCCAACTCCACGTCGTCCTCGCCAAGGTGCCACTCGTGGCGCAGAAAGCGTTCCCACAGCGGCATGTCGTCCACGCGCGGCGCCCAGCCGCCCGGGTGGAACGGGGAGATCGTCTCGTTGTACGAGATGACGTCGTCGAACCGGTCGCGCAGCTTCTCGAAGCCGGGCACCTCGTCCAGGCCGGGCGTCGTCTCCGGGGTGGCCGCGTTGTTGCAGACCAGCAGGATCCGCCGGCCGGCCGGGCGGAAGCAGCCGGAGTCCAGGGCGGCCGCGAGCGTGGCCGTGCCGTACAGCGTCGACGCCTGGAAGATCTGGGTGGTCACGCGGCGGCTCCCGCGGGGGCCGGACGGCGGCGCAGCCGGCGCAGCTTGCCGGCGCGCTGCAGGTCCATGGAGTCCAGCGCGTCGTCCAGCACGTCCTGCGGCATGCGGCGCAGCGCGGCGGCACTCAGGGATTTCAGCTTCTTCGCCACCGGGGGCTCGAACCTTTCGATGGATCCCAGATGATGGGAAATGATGGCGCAATACGTACGGACGGCTTTGGGCAGCAGCGCGTCCGCCTCCGGATCCTGTGCGGTTTCCGCGACGACCTGGTCGAAAGCCCTGATGAAATCGAGCTGCCGTACGTCACCGATCTGGGTCAGTGACGAGGCGACCCCGCGCCGGTAGAACACGCCCAGCAGACTCACCGCGGCGAAGGACTCCGCCTCGCGGTGCAGCTTCCAGATCCACGGCCGGTCCTCGGCCGTGCGCAGCCCGTCGGTGAAGTGGAGCAGTCCCCGGTCCACCAGCCGGCGGTGGTAGATCCCCGCCCAGGCGTACGCGTAGTCCACGGACGTGGACCGGTCGGCGGGCAGGATCGCCTCCCGCGGGCTCATCACCACGTCCCGCCGCCCGACCGGCACCCGGTGCACGGCGCGCGCCCGGCCGGTGCACTGCACATGGTCGGTGCGCACGAAGTCGCAGCCCAGCCCGTCCATCGCGGCGACCAGCCGCGGGAAGTAGCCGGGGGCGAGCCAGTCGTCGCCGTCCAGGAAGGTCAGGTACTCGCCGCGCGCCCGGTCGATGCCGGTGTTGCGCGCGGTCGCCAGCCCTCCGTTCCGCTCGTGCCGGACGTGGACCGCCCCGGGCAGCTCGCGCTCCGCGCGCGCGAGAATCTCCGGTGTCCCGTCGTGGGAACAGTCGTCCACGAGAATGAATTCGAAGTCCTCACGCGCGTTCGCCTTCAGGCTTCTGAGGGTGTCGGGCGCGTATTGCTGCACGTTGTAGAACGGCACGATGACGGAGAGCTTGACCACGTCAGGGACGTTAGGGGGAAGCCCGTCATTCGTCTTGACGCCTTGCTTGATGCCGGGTGAACGACGCGTGGCGAAGCTGTGAACCGGGCTTTTTCCCGATCCGCTCGCGACCCGATTCGCCATTCGGCGGCATGCTGTTCACCGTTTGTTGCATTCGGGTTGGGCGGAACCTCGGAATGGCTTCCTAGCGTCCTCGGCGTGCCAGCAAGTGCTACGAAGTCCCTACGGGTCGCCGTCCTCGCGGACTCCGACACCCGGTGGAAGTGGGGCGCGCTCACCGCGCGGCGCCTCACTCCGGCGGATGCCGCGGTGCGGCTCGACGGCTACCTCCTGCGGGGCCGCGCCACCCCCACCGCCCGCCAGCTCCAAGAGGTCGGCGTCCGGGCGGACTCCCTCCGCGAGGTCACCGGCGTCGAGTTCCTGCGCGCGATGACCGAGGGGTCGTACGACGTCCTCGTCCTCGCCCTGGTCGGCGGCGGAGTGCAGGCGATGCTGCACGGGCTCGGGAACGTCCTGGGCTGCGGCAGACGTCCCGTCGTCGTCACCGGCTACGTCGGAGTCGTCTACGAGAAGCTCGCCGACGGGCTGCTGCTGCGGCACGGCGCGGACCTGGTCCTCGCCAACTCCCGCCACGACGCGGACCGGTTCCGGGCCGTGTACGAGGGCGTGGGCGCCGACGCCTCCTCGGTCACCGAGGTCGCGCTGCCCTTCCTCGGCGGGAAGCCGTACGAAGGCGAACACGACCCCTGCACCGTGGTGTTCGCGGCCCAGCCCTCCGTGCCGGACAGCCGCAGGGACCGCGCCTACCTGCTCAGCCGGCTCATCGAGCACGCCCGCAGGCACCCGGAGCGCGAGGTGCTGCTGAAGCTGCGCTCCAAGCCCGGCGAACACACCACCCACATCGAGGAGCTGCCGTACCAGAAGCTGGCGCAGCGCACGGACCTGCCCACCAACTTCCGCCTGGTCTACGGCCACATGGGCGAGGTGCTGGACCGCACCGACCTGCTGGTCACGGTCAGCTCCACGGCCGCCCTGGAGGCCCTGCACCGCCGCATCCCCACGGCCGTCCTGACCGACCTGGGCGTGCGCGAGGCGCTCGGCAACCACCACTTCACCGGCTCCGGGTGCCTCGCCTCCTGGGACCAGCTCGACGCAGGACACCGGCCGGTGCCGAACGAGGAGTGGGTCGCCCGGCAGGGCGTCGCCGCTGGGGGCGGATCGTACGAGAGGGCCTTCGACACCGCCCGCGAACGCATCGCCGAGCTCCTCGAGCGCCCCGGCGGCCTGCCGCCCCTGACCCCCTACTACACCCCCGAGACGGCGCCCGGCTACCTGCCCGGCATCCTCGCCCGCCACCACCTCGGCCCCGACGGCGCCCCGCTCCCGGGCACGCCCGCCGCCGACAGGACGCCCGGACCGGTCCGCCGGATCGTGCGCCGTGCCGCGCGCGGCGCCTACCGGCACGGCGTCCAGCGGGTCGCCCCGGTGATCCGGCGCGTGGGGGAGCTGTGACCTCTCTCCAAGGAGGAGACCTCATGCCCCAGTCGGAAGCGGGCCGGAGCGCCACGGCGCCCCGGGTGCTCGCGGTCATCCCCGCGCGCGGCGGCTCCAAGGGCGTACCGGCGAAGAACCTCGCCCCCGTCGGAGGCGTCCCGCTGGTGACGCGCGCCGTGCGCGAGTGCCGGGCGGCCCGGCTCGTCACCGGCGTCGTCGTGTCCACCGACGACCAGGCCATCGCCGCCGCCGCGCGGGAGGCCGGCGCCGAGGTCGTGCTGCGGCCCGCCGCCATCGCCGGGGACTCGGCCACCTCGGAGGCCGCGGTCCTGCACGCCATGGACACCTACGAGGCGCTGCACGCGGCGGCGGTCGACGTGGTGCTGCTCGTGCAGTGCACCAGTCCGTTCCTCGCCCGCGAGGACGTCGACGGTGTCGCGTCGGCCGTGGCCGAGGACGGTGCCGACACCGCGCTGACGGTCGCGCCGTTCCACGGTTTCGTCTGGCGCGAGGCGGCGGACGAGCCGGAGGGCGCCTTCGGCGTCAACCACGACAAGTCCTGCCGCCCCCGCCGCCAGGACCGCCCCCAGGACCTGCTGGAGACCGGCGCCGCCTACGCGATGGACGCGGCCGGCTTCCGCAGGCACCGGCACCGCTTCTTCGGCCGCACCCAACCGGTCCGCACCGACCCCGCGCGCGTCCTGGAGATCGACGACCCGCACGACCTGGCCCGGGCGCGCGCCCTCGCCCCCCTCTTCGCCGCGGACCAGCCCCACTCCCGGCTGCGCCCGAGCGGGGGGACCCCCGCCGGTTCGCTGCCCACCTACGACGACATCGACGCCGTCGTCCTCGACTTCGACGGCACCCAGACCGACGACCGAGTACTGATCGACTCCGACGGAAGGGAGTTCGTCTCCGTGCACCGCGGCGACGGACTCGGCATCGCGGCCCTGCGCAGGAGCGGCCTGAAGATGCTGATCCTGTCCACGGAACAGAACCCCGTGGTCGCCGCCCGTGCCCGGAAGCTGAGGCTTCCCGTGCTCCACGGCATCGACCGCAAGGACCTCGCGCTCAAGCAGTGGTGCGAGGAGCAGGGCATCGCGCCGGAGCGCGTGCTCTACGCCGGCAACGACGTCAACGACCTGCCGTGCTTCACCCTCGTCGGCTGGCCCGTGGCGGTCGCGAGCGCCCACGACGTCGTACGCGGCGCCGCACGCGCGGTCACCACCGCCCCCGGCGGCGACGGCGCTATCCGAGAGATCGCCGGCTGGATCCTCGGCCCCTCTCTCGATTCCCTCCCCAAGTAAGGACATCTCCCTGATGAGCACCAACTCCCGTCTGCGTACGTTCGGTTCCCGCAAGGTCGGCCCCGGCGAGCCCGTCTACATCTGCGGCGAGATCGGCATCAACCACAACGGTGAGCTGGAGAACGCGTTCAAGCTGATCGACGTGGCCGCCGAGGCCGGCTGCGACGCGGTCAAGTTCCAGAAGCGCACCCCGGAGATCTGCACCCCCCGCGACCAGTGGGACATCGAGCGCGACACCCCCTGGGGCCGGATGACCTACATCGACTACCGCCACCGCGTGGAATTCGGCGAGGACGAGTACCGGCAGATCGACGCGTACTGCACGGAGAAGGGGATCGACTGGTTCGCCTCCCCGTGGGACACCGAGGCCGTCGCGTTCCTGGAGAAGTTCGACGTCCCCGCCCACAAGGTGGCTTCCGCCTCCCTGACGGACGACGAACTGCTCCGCGCCCTGCGCGCGACGGGCCGCTCGGTCATCCTCTCCACCGGCATGTCGACGCCGAGGCAGATCCGCCACGCCGTCGAGGTCCTCGGCTCGGACAACATCCTCATGTGCCACGCCACCTCCACCTACCCGGCGAAGGCCGAGGAGCTGAACCTCCGCGTGATCAACACGCTGGAGAAGGAGTACCCGAACGTCCCGATCGGCTACTCCGGCCACGAGACCGGCCTGCAGACCACCCTCGCCGCGGTCGCGCTCGGGGCGGCCTTCGTCGAGCGCCACATCACCCTCGACCGCGCCATGTGGGGCTCCGACCAGGCCGCCTCCGTCGAGCCCCAGGGCCTCACGCGCCTGGTGCGCGACATCCGCACCATCGAGGCCTCCCTCGGCGACGGCGTCAAGAAGGTCTACGACTCCGAGCTGGCCCCGATGAAGAAGCTGCGCCGCGTCACCGGTGTCGTGGCCGAGGCGGAGATCGCCGCGGCGGCCGGCGAGCCGGTCACGGTCTGACCCCGGGCCGGTTCGAACCCCTCACGACGGGACGGTCGTACGCCGATGAGCCCCCGCGCCGGTCACGCCGGCCACCCTCCCCGCACGCTCGCCTTCGTGGAGAGCCCCGTCCAGCTGCTGAACGTGCTGGAGTGGGCGCACCTGCGCGGACTGGGCGGCGCGGACCCGGACCCGCTGCCGTCCGTGCCCGCGCAGGTGCGGCGGACGGTGCCCGGCGAGCCGCGGCCGGCCGGCGCGCGGCTCACGGTCGTCGTCCTGTCCCCGACCGACCCCATGACCCGGGGCCAGCTGCGCCGCATGGCGGACCTGGCCCGGGACGAGGGGTACCGGGTGCGGTGGGAGGAGGCCCGGGGCGGCCCGAGCGCGCCGTTCGCGACCCTCGGGGGCCTGGCGGGCGCGCTGCGGCGGGCCGACCGCGTCGTCGTGGGAGACCCGTTCTCCCGCTATGTGCAACTGCTGCTGACCATCACCCGGGCGAAGGACCTGGTCGTGGTCGACGACGGCACCGCGACGATGGAGTTCGTCGCCCAGCTGGCCCGCGGCGAGCGCCTGGTCCGCTGGCACCGCAAGGGCGGCCGGCCCGGGGCCAGGGACCTGCTGTTCGCACCGGTGTCCTCCTCCGCCCGCCGCCGGCTGACGCCGAGCGCGCGCCGCCGGGTGGAGGTGTTCTCCTCCATGCCGGTGACCGAGACGCCGGACGGCGTAACGGTCGGCGCCAACGACTTCGCCTGGACCCGCGCCCGCTTCGGGCCCCCGCGCATCACCAGGGGCGCGGACATCGTGGGCACGTCCCTGGTCGAGACGGGGGTGGTGGACGGGGAGCGCTACCTGGAGGCCGTCCGCACCCTGGCCAAGGCGCACGGGGTCACCCGCTACTTCGCCCACCGCCGCGAGAGCGCGGAGAAACTGCATCGCCTCGCCGCCGAGACCGGCCTGGAGATCGTCCGCCCGGACCTGCCCCTGGAGCTGATCGCCCGGCGCGGTCCCATCGGCCGTACGATCCTCAGCTTCCCGTCCACGGTCGTCCACACCCTGCCGCTGGCCCTGGTGGGCACGGGGGTGCGGGTCGCCGTCTGCGACATCGACCCCGCCTGGCTGACGGAGCACGCCTCCCCGCGCGCCCAGGGCTTCCTGTCCGGCGTGACGCGGACGGCACGCGACGTGCACCGGCTGACGGCGGTCGCGGTCGCGCCGGCGTAGGGCCCGCGTCCCGCCCCGCGCCCCGCCCCGCCGGGTGCAGTGCCTGCTGGCTGGCGGGTGCGCCCGGGGCCGCGTCTCCTGATCGGGCCGGCTCCCTGAGGACGGACGCGACCGGCTCCGGCCCCGCCCCGCGCAGCAACGCCGTGACCTGTTCGGGCGTACGCGAGGAGTAGTCCAGGGCGATCTCGTGGCCGAAGCGCTCGGTCAGATGCAGCGGGCCGGCGTCCGTGCCGGACTGGAAGGTGAGGAGGACATGGCCGCCCGGCAGCGGCGTGCGGGGGAACTCGGCGAACGCCGCCGGCAGGCGGTCGCCGGGCACGTGGTTGGTGGAGCAGAGGGCGAGGATGCCGCCCAGAGAGGTGCCGTCCGGCAACAGGGGTGTCATCGGCCCGGCAGGGGGTGAGAAGGGCCACTCGGGAAGCGGGCCGTGCCGTCCTTGGCGATCGTGTCGCAGGAGATCCGGGTCGTCTGCGCGACGCCCTCGGGCAGGTCGGTGGGCAGGTCGGTCGCGCGTGCGGACCCCAGCCGGACCCGAGCGGCGCCGTCGTCCGGTTCGTGGACATGGCGAGCGTGACTCGGGCGAGCCGTGGTATCCGTGGAAGGAGAAAAACAGAAGTTTTTACCCATCGAAGTCCGCCGCCATGCGTCCGCCGGTCAGATTTTCTTCCCCTAACGGGCTGAACTTTTGTTGATCGTGGGGTAGTTGATCAGTCGGGCGTTCTACCCTTCAGAGGGTGAAGCAATTGATGTCCCTAGAGTCCGAGGCCGGCCTCCCGGGGGATGTGCTCCCCGGCGTGCTGAGCGAGTCCCTGCACGCCGAACTCGTCGCCTTCCGCCGTGACCTGCACATGCACCCCGAGCTGGGCAATCAGGAGTTCCGCACCACCGCCGCGATCAAGGAGCGGCTGGAGAAGGCTGGGCTGCGGCCCCGCGTACTCGCCACCGGAACCGGACTCGTGTGCGACATCGGGGTCACGGAGGGTGAGCGGCCGTCCGTCCCGATGCTGGCTCTGCGCGCGGACATCGACGCCCTGCCCATCCCGGACACCAAGACGGACTGCCCGTACCGGTCGACGGTGCCCGACCGCGCCCACGCCTGCGGCCACGACGTGCACACCACCGTCGTCCTCGGCGCCGGCCTGGTCCTCGCCGACCTGCACGCCAAGGGACTGCTGCCCCGCCCGGTGCGGCTGCTGTTCCAGCCCGCCGAGGAGGTGCTGCCCGGCGGGGCGCTCGCGGCCATCAGCGACGGGGTGCTCGACGGGGTCGGCCGGATCCTCGCCGTGCACTGCGACCCCAAGGTGGACGCGGGCAGGATCGGGCTGCGGCACGGGCCGATCACCAGCGCGTGCGACCGGCTGGAGATCGCCCTCGACGGGCCCGGCGGGCACACCGCCCGGCCCCACCTGACCACCGACCTGGTCACCGCCGCGGCCCGGGTCGCCGTCGACGTGCCCGCGCTGGTCGGGCGCCGCGTCGACACCCGCGCGGGGCTGGCCGTCACCTGGGGCCGGATCGAGTCCGGTCACGCGCCCAACGTGATCCCGCAGCACGCCGAGCTGTCCGGGACCGTGCGCTGCCTGGACCTGGAGGCCTGGCGCAGCGCGCCCGACATCGTGCACGCGGCCGTCGACGAGATCGCCACCCTGCACCGGGCCAAGTCGGAGATCAACTACGTCCGCGGGGTGCCGCCCGTCGTGAACGACCGGGAGTCCACCGATCTGCTGCGCCGGGCCATGGTCGCCCGGCGTGGCATGAAGTCCGTGGAGAGCACCGAGCAGAGCCTCGGCGGCGAGGACTTCTCCTGGTATCTGGAGGAGGTCCCCGGCGCGATGGCCCGCCTGGGCGTGCGACGCCCCGGCGAGCGCACGGTGCGCGACCTGCACCAGGGCGACTTCGACGCCGACGAGCACGCGATCACGGTCGGGGTGGAGATGTTCACGGCGGCGGCCTGCCTGGACGTGGCGGCCTCGCTGGAGACCTGAGCCGTCCGGCCCATGAGCCGGGCCGCCCGGTGTGACACCGGACGGCCCGGCTCATGGGCTTCAGGCGCGGGACGCCTGACGCATGCTGATCGGAGGGGCATGTCCGTCTCGATCTCCATCGGGTGCTCGCGGTGGAAAGGAGCCCGTTCCGCCGTTCCCGCAACGCCCTCGTCAGCCATTCGTTCACGCAGTGCGACAGCGTCGTGAGGGCGGGCGAGATCCCGAGTTCAGATGCCGTTTGCCTCGAATCGATAACGGCTTCGAGAGAGGGTTTTTTGCGACATCTACGCGCGTTACGATGCCGCGAAGCCGACGCCGCCGGGGCGTCTCGGCTCGAGCGCCGACACGGTGCTCACATCAAGCGCCTACATGGCGCTCAGGTCAGGTGAAGGAGCCTTCCCGTGCGCCGGGTAGCCAAGTTCTCCGCTGCGTGTATAGCGACCGCAGCGCTCGCCGTTACTGCCACCGCCTGTGGCAGTACGTCCTCCGACAACACCTCTTCGTCGCCCTCCTCCTCCGGTGGCGGCGGCAAGGGCATCAAGATCGGTCTCGCCTACGACGTCGGCGGCCGCGGTGACCGGTCGTTCAACGACTCCGCCGCGCGCGGTGCCGACAAGGCCGAGCAGGAGTTCGGCGGCTCGATCAAGGAGCTGACCGCGAAGACCTCGGACACCCCCGCGGACCGGGTCCAGCGTCTCACGGACCTGGCCCAGGCCGGCTACAACCCGATCGTCGCGGTCGGCTACACCTACGCGCCCGCCGTGCAGCAGGTGGCCAAGCAGTTCCCGAAGACCTCGTTCGGCCTCATCGACTCCGTGGTGAAGGGCGACAACGTCAACAGCATCACCTTCACGGAGGAGGAAGGCTCCTACCTCGCTGGTGTGGCCGCCGCGCTGAAGACGAAGAAGGACCACGTCGGCTTCATCGGCGGTGTCGACAGCCCGCTGATCAAGAAGTTCGAGGCGGGCTACGTCCAGGGCGTGCACGACACCAACGCCAAGGTGAAGGTCGACGTCCAGTACCTGAGCCACGGCGCGGACACCTCCGGCTTCTCCAGCCCGGACAAGGGCCAGCAGGCCGCGCAGGGCATGCTGGACAACGGCGCTGACGTGATCTACTCGGCCGCAGGCTCCTCCGGCAACGGCGCGATCGAGGCCGTCAACGGCAAGAAGGGCGCCTGGGCCATCGGCGTCGACTCCGACCAGTACAACATCCCGGGTCTGGCGAAGTACAAGAACTCGATCCTGACCTCGATGGTCAAGAACGTCGACGTCGGCGTCTACGACTTCATCAAGTCCGTCCACGACGGCAAGCCGCTGACGGGCAACAACATCTACTCGCTGGCCAAGGGCGGCGTCTCGCTCGCCACCAGCGGCGGATTCATCAAGGACATCCAGCCCAAGCTGGACGCCGCGAAGAAGAAGATCGTCGACGGCCAGATCAAGGTCAAGACGACCCCGTGACCCGATCGGTCGGGCCGGTCCGCCGACCAGGCGGCCCGGCCCGACCGCCGGACTCAAGGCTCGGCGCGGGGCGCTCCTGCAGCCCCTGCCGAGCCATAACAATGTGTCAACTCTACGCGTGTAGCGCGGAGTTGCCGCGCTAGCGTCGCCGACGCCTGCCCTCCCCTTACGCAGCCCCTTTCCCCGAGGAGAGTGCGCCATCAACGCGTCCAGCCCTCCCGCTGCCGTCGAACTGCGCGGCATCACCAAGCGCTTCCCCGGCGTCGTGGCCAACCGCGACATCGACATCACGGTCCGCACGGGCACCGTCCACGCCCTGTGCGGTGAGAACGGCGCCGGCAAGTCCACCCTGATGAAGATCCTCTACGGCATGCAGCAGCCGGACGAGGGCACCATCACGGTCAACGGCGAACAGGTCGTGCTGCACAGCCCCGGCGACGCCATCGCCCGCGGCATCGGCATGGTGCACCAGCACTTCATGCTCGCCGACAACCTCACCGTCCTGGAGAACGTGGTCCTCGGCGCGGAGAAGCTGCACGGCATCGGCGGCAAGGCCCGCGCGAAGATCAAGGAGATCTCCGACGCGTACGGCCTGAACGTCCGCCCCGACGCCCTCGTGGAGGACCTCGGTGTCGCCGACCGCCAGCGCGTGGAGATCCTCAAGGTTCTCTACCGCGGGGCCAAGACCCTCATCCTCGACGAGCCCACGGCCGTGCTCGTGCCCCAGGAGGTCGACGCCCTCTTCGACAACCTGCGCGAGCTGAAATCCGAGGGCCTCACGGTCATCTTCATCTCCCACAAGCTGGGCGAGGTGCTGTCCGTCGCCGACGAGATCACCGTCATCCGGCGCGGCACGACGGTCGGCACGGCCGTGCCGGCCACCACCACCCCCAAGCAGCTCGCCGAGATGATGGTCGGCAGCGAACTGCCCACCCCGGAGACCGCGGAGTCCACCGTCACGGACGTCCCGATGCTCCAGGTCGAAGGACTGCACCTGGCGCAGACCGACCTCGACGGCATCGAGCGGATCATCCTCGACGAGGTGTCCTTCACCATCCACAAGGGCGAGGTCCTCGGCATCGCCGGCGTGGAGGGCAACGGCCAGTCGGAACTCGTCGAGGCGATCATCGGCATGCGGCGCCCGGACGCCGGCGTCGTCACGCTCGACGGTGCCGACATCTCCCAGGCCGCCACCCGCGAACGCCGCGAGGCCGGCATCGGCTACATCCCCGAGGACCGGCACCGCCACGGCCTGCTCCTCGAGGCACCGCTGTGGGAGAACCGCATGCTCGGCCACGTCACCGAGCGGCCCAACTCGCGCGGCGGGCTGCTCGACCTGAAGGCGGCCCGCGCCGACACCGAGCGGATCGTCCAGGCGTACGACGTCCGCACCCCCGGCATCGACGTCACCGCGGCCTCGCTCTCCGGCGGCAACCAGCAGAAGCTGATCGTCGGCCGCGAGATGAGCCACCACCCCAAGCTGCTGATCGCCGCCCACCCCACCCGCGGAGTGGACGTCGGCGCGCAGGCGGCCATCTGGGACTACATCAGGCAGGCCCGCCGCGAGGGCCTGGCTGTGCTGCTGATCTCCGCCGACCTGGACGAGCTGATCGGCCTCTCCGACACCCTGCGGGTGATGTACCGCGGCCGCCTGGTCGCCGACGCCGACCCCGCCACGATCACCCCCGAGGAGCTGGGCTCCGCCATGACGGGTGCGGCCACCGGCCACCTGGAGCACGCGGAGGACGACGAGCGATGAACAAGCTGACCTCACGGATCGACAAGGAGCGGCTGTTCCTCGGCATCGCCGCGCCGCTGCTGGCGATCGTCGCCGCGATCGTCGTCACCGCCCTGGTGATCCTCTCGACCGGCAAGAACCCCGGTCCCGCCTTCAACGACATGCTGACCTACGGCTTCGCCAGCGACAGCCAGGTCTACATCCTCAACAAGGCGACCACGTACTACCTCGCGGGCGTCTCGGTGGCCATCGGCTTCCGGATGAACCTGTTCAACATCGGTGTCGACGGCCAGTACCGGCTCGCCGCGTTCTTCGCGGCCGTCCTCGGCGGGGCGCTGACCCTGCCCGGGTGGCTGTCCATCATCCTGATCCTGCTGTGCGCCATGGCGACCGGCGCGGTGTGGGCCGCCATCGCCGGCATCCTCAAGGTGACCCGCGGTGTCAGCGAGGTCATCTCGACGATCATGCTCAATTCGATCGCCACCGCGATCATCGCCTACCTGCTCCAGCCCGGAAAGCTGGCCCACCTCTATCAGGGCGGCACGGTCGTCGCCACCAAGCCGCTGCCGTCGGCGTCGCACTTCTTCAGCATCAACACCGGCCCGGCCGGCGTGCTGTGGGGCTTCATCTTCGTTGCCGCCGCCGTCGGCATCGCCTACTGGTTCGTGCTCGGCCGCACCCGGTTCGGCTACGACCTGCGCACCGTCGGCCAGTCCGAGAGCGCGGCCGCAGCGAGCGGTGTGTCGGTGAAGAAGATGGTCGCCACCAGCATGATCATCTCGGGTGCGGTGGCCGGTCTGATCGGCATGCCGACCCTGCTCAACGACAGCTACCAGTTCAGCAGCGACTTCCCGACGGGCATCGGTTTCACCGGCATCGCGATCGCGCTGCTCGGCCGCAACAACCCGGTCGGCATCGCGCTCGGCGCCCTGCTCTGGGGCTTCCTGGAGCGCACCACGAACCACCTGGAGTTCCAGGGCTACGACAAGGAGATCCTCGGCGTGATCCAGGGCGTCATCGTCCTGTGCGTCGTGATCGCCTACGAGGTCGTACGCCGGTACGGCCTGAAGCGCCAGCAGCAGCGGGTCGGCGCGGAACTCGCCGCCCAGGCCGCCGCTCCGACGAGGAAGCAGGAGGTGGCGTGATGACTGCCACGATGACCGACGCGCCGCCGCCCGCGGCGCCCAAGGCCGGCTCCGCGCCCAAGCGCTCCGGCCGCTCCTGGGGCCAGATCCTGCTGCTCGTCGCGGGCGCGCTGCTGCTCCTGGCCGCGGTGCGCGTGATCACCGGTTCGCAGGATCTCGACTCCGCCGGCCAGGTCAGCGCCGCCATCGGCCTCGCCGTGCCGATCGGTCTCGCCGGTCTCGCCGGTCTGTGGTCCGAGCGGTCCGGCGTGGTCAACATCGGCCTCGAGGGCATGATGATTCTCGGCACCTTCGGCGCGGGCTGGGCAGGCTGGCAGACCAGCCCCTGGCTCGGCCTGCTGTGCGGCATCGGCTTCGGTGTCCTCGGCGGCCTGCTGCACGCCGTCGCCACCGTCACCTTCGGCGTCGACCACATCGTCTCCGGTGTCGCGATCAACCTGCTCGCGCTGGGCGCCACCCAGTACCTCGCGAAGCTGTTCTTCAACAGCGGCGCGGCGGCGAACGCGGGCGGCAACCCCAAGCAGTCCCCGCCGGCCGACTCCCTGCCCAACTTCGACGTGCCGGGCCTCTCGGACGCCCTGCAGTCCGTCGAGAACCACCACTGGTTCCTGATCTCCGACATCGCCGGCATCCTCGGCGGGCTGGTGACCAACCTGTCCGTGGTGACGATCCTGGCCGCGGTGCTGTTCGTCGCCAGCTGGTGGATCCTGTGGCGCACCCCGTTCGGCCTGCGGCTGCGCTCCTGCGGCGAGAACCCCACCGCGGCGGAGTCGCTCGGCGTCAACGTCTACAGCTACAAGTACGCGGCCGTGGCCGTCTCGGGCGGCCTCGCCGGTCTCGGCGGCGCCTTCCTCGCGCTGGTCACCTCGCACACCTACCTGGAGAACCAGACCGGCGGCCGCGGCTACATCGGTCTCGCGGCGATGATCTTCGGCAACTGGCGTCCGGGCGGCCTCGCGATGGGCGCGGGCCTGTTCGGCTACTCCGACGCCCTCCAGCTGCGCAACGGCGGTACGACCGTGCACGCGCTGCTGCTCCTGCTGGTGATCCTGCTCGTGGCCCTCGCCGGCTGGAAGCTGTACCGCACGCGACTCTGGCAGGGCGCGATCAGCCTGGTCGTGGCCGCGCTCGTCCTGGTCTGGTATCTGTTCACCGACGAGGTCCCCAGCGACTTCGTGGGCGCCACCCCGTACGTCGTCACGCTGCTGGTGCTGTCGCTGTCCGCGCAGCGCCTGCGGATGCCGAAGGCGGACGGCATGCGGTACCGGAAGGGCCAGGGCAAGTGATGCAGGAAGCCGCCGAGTCCCACTGGGAGGCGCTGCGCGCCGAGGCGCGGGAGGCCATGTCCCACGCCTACGCCCCCTACTCCGGGTATCCGGTGGGCGCGGCGGCCCTGGTCGACGACGGTCGCGTCGTCACCGGCTGCAACGTCGAGAACGCCTCCTACGGGCTCGGCCTGTGCGCCGAGTGCGGACTCGTCTCCCAGCTGCAGCGCACGGGCGGCGGCCGCCTGACGCACTTCACCTGCGTGGACGGCGAGGGCGCCCTGCTGGTGCCGTGCGGCCGCTGCCGCCAACTGCTCTACGAGTTCGGCGGCCCCGAGCTGCTGCTGGACACGCCCGCGGGCGTCCTCCCGCTCTCCGAGATGCTGCCCCAGGCCTTCGGCCCGGACCATCTCTACTCGTAACGCCCGTACGGCCCCCCTGACCCGTTCGCAGGGGGGCCGTGCACTTCGCACCCCCGGAAGGAAGCCACCAGCCATGGCCATGGACGCCGTCTCCGTGATCCGCACCAAGCGGGACCGCGGCGAGCTGACCGACGAGCAGATCGACTGGATCGTCGACGCGTACACCCGCGGCGAGGTCGCCGACGAGCAGATGTCCGCGCTCGCCATGGCGATCCTGCTCAACGGGATGAACCGCCGCGAGATCGCCCGCTGGACGGCGGCCATGATCGCCTCCGGCGAGCGCATGGACTTCTCGGCGCTGTCCCGCCCGACCGCGGACAAGCACTCCACGGGCGGCGTCGGCGACAAGATCACCCTGCCGCTGGCCCCACTGGTGGCGGCCTGCGGTGCGGCCGTCCCGCAGCTGTCCGGGCGGGGCCTCGGCCACACCGGTGGCACCCTGGACAAGCTGGAGTCGATCCCCGGCTGGCGCGCGCTGCTGTCGAACGAGGAGATGCTGAACGTCCTCGACGGCGTCGGCGCGGTGATCTGCGCGGCGGGCGACGGCCTGGCCCCGGCGGACAAGAAGCTGTACGCGCTGCGCGACGTCACCGGCACGGTCGAGGCGATCCCGCTGATCGCGTCCTCGATCATGTCGAAGAAGATCGCGGAGGGCACCGGCAGCCTGGTGCTGGACGTGAAGGTCGGCACGGGCGCCTTCATGAAGACGCTCGAGGACGCGCGTGAGCTGGCGACGACGATGGTCGGCCTCGGCACGGACCACGGCGTGCGGACGGTGGCCCTCCTGACGGACATGTCGACCCCGCTCGGCCTGACCGCGGGCAACGCCCTGGAGGTCCGCGAGTCGGTCGAGGTCCTGGCGGGCGGTGGCCCCGCGGACGTGGTCGAGCTGACGCTGGCCCTGGCCCGCGAGATGCTCGACGCGGCCGGTCTCAAGGACGCCGACCCGGCGAAGGCCCTGGCCGACGGCTCGGCGATGGACGTCTGGCGCCGCATGATCGCCGCGCAGGGCGGCGACCCCGACGCGCCGCTGCCCACGTCCCGCGAGCAGCACGTGGTCACGGCCCCGTCCTCCGGCGTCCTCACCCGCCTGGACGCCTACGACATCGGCATCGCCGCCTGGCGCCTGGGCGCCGGCCGCGCCCGCAAGGAGGACCCGGTGCAGGCGGCCGCGGGCGTCGAGCTGCACGCCAAGCCGGGCGACACCGTCCGGGAGGGCCAGCCCCTGCTCACCCTGCACACCGACACGCCCGAGCGCTTCGAGTACGCGCTCCAGGCGGTCGAGGGCTCGTACGACATCACAGCGCCGGGCACGGCCTTCACACCGTCGCCGGTGGTGCTGGAACGTATCGCCTGAGCAGGGGATTTCTCCTTCGCGTGAACGGGACCGGCGGACCGCCGCCGGTCCCGTTCGGCACATCCTCAGCGCGGTGAAGTACGGCGATTCCATCAAGCTGCCGGCGCCCTTCGACCTGACCATCGACACCGCGGAGTTCCCGGCCGGCTGACCCGGCGTCACCCCAGCAGTGCCGCCACTCCCACCAGCACCGGCACGGACACGACCGTCGACAGCAGGATCGACTCGCGGGCGAGGGACTCGGCCACGCGGTAGCGGCAGGCGTAGGTGAAGAGGTTCTGGGCGGCCGGGAGGGCGGAGGTGACCACCACGTCCAGGAGGGGTGCGCCGTGCAGGCCGAAGACGGACGCCGCCAGCGCCCAGGCCACCAGCGGCTGGCCCAGCGATTTCAGGGCCACCGAGAGCAGGACGAGGTGCCGGTCCCGGCCCCGGCCGGGGGCCGCGCTGCCGTGCAGGGAGATGCCGAAGGCCAGCAGGGCGGCCGGGACGGACATGTTGCCGATGAGGGTGAGCGGGTCCATGACGGGGCCGGGGATCGTCCAGCCCGCCGCCGACACCACCACGCCCGACAGCGAGCCCACCGCGATCGGGTTCCGCAGCGGAGTCAGCAGCCGCCGCCACACCGAGCTTTTTTCCCCCATGCCGGACAGGTCCAGGACCGTCAGGGCGACCGGGGTGACGAGCACGACCTGGAACAGCAGCACCGGCGCCACGAGGGACGCGTCACCCAGGACGTACGCGGCGATCGGGATGCCGAGGTTGCCCGAGTTGACGTAACCCGAGCACAGCGCGCCGATGGTCGTACGGCCCACGCCCCAGCGCCGTACGGTGCCGATCACCGCGAACACCCCCGAGACCGCGGCCGTGCTCAGCGCCGTCACCGCGAGGCGGCCGGAGAACAGCACGGACAGGTCGGCGCGCGCGAGGGTCGTGAAGAGGAGCGCGGGACCGGCCACCGTGAAGGCCAGGCGGGTCAGCACCTCACCGCCCTGCGCGCCGAGCGTCCCGCGCCGCCCGAGCACATAGCCCACCCCGATGACGACTGCGATCACCGCGAACCCGCTCAGCACCCCCGTCACAGCGCCAACCCTCCGGTGCGGGAGGGGAACCGGTCAACGTGATGATCGCCTCGGCCGGGGTGCCCACCGCCGCGATGAGTTCCGCGCGGCCCGCCGGTCTACCGCACGTGAACGCCAACGAACCCGCCGTGCTCGTGCTGCGCGGCCCCGCCGGACGCGCCGAGATCGCGGGGCTCTGTGCCGAGGTGCGGGCGCTGCTGGACGGCGGCCGGGCCGGCGTCGTCGTCTGCGACGTGGGCGGGCTCGGGCCGCCGGGACTGGCGACGGTGGAGCTGCTGGCCCGGCTGGAGCTGGCCGCCCGCCGGGCCGGTGGGCAGATCCGGCTGCGGGACCCCGACCCCGCGCTATTCGCCCTGCTCGACCTCGTCGGCCTCCGGTTCCAGGTGGAGGGGCAGACCGAAGAGCGGGAACCAGCGCCGGGTGTCGAGGAAGCAGTGGAAACCGGCGATCCGGCCGTCTGACAGCTCCAGCACCTGCACGGCCCACGGGCTGAACCCGCCCTTGTCCGGGTCCGGCTTGTAGTGCGCGAAGCCCGGCAGGCCGTTGGCCCGCACCGGCAGCAGCCGGGAGCCGGCGCAGGAGGCGCCGAGGGTGGTCATGAAGCCGGTGATGTCGGCCGGCCCGCGCAGCCACAGGTCGAACGGCGGCATCGTCATGACGGCGTCCTCGTGGAGCAGCGCCGTCAGTGCCTCCATGTCGTAGCCCTCGAAGGCCTTCACGTACCGCTCGAGCAGCTTCTGCTGCTCCTCGTCCAGCGGGTCGGACACCGCGCCCTCGGCGCCCGCGTCCCCCCGCTCGGCGAGCGTGGCCCGCGCCCGCTGCAACGCGCTGTTCACCGAGGCGACCGAGGTGTTCAGCAGCTCCGCCACCTCGCTCGCCCGCCAGGCCAGCACCTCGCGCAGGATCAGCACCGCCCGCTGCTTGGGCGGCAGCTGCTGCAGGGCCGCCATGAAGGCAAGGCGGATCGACTCCTTCGCGACCGCCGCCTCCGCCGGGTCGCCGGCCGACGGCAGCACGCGGGCGTCCGGCATCGGCTCCAGCCAGGTGTTGTCCGGGCGCGGGGACAGCGCCGCCTGCGCGAGCGGGGTCGACTCCGTGAGGTCCATCGGCCGCGCCCGCTTGTTGCCCGCCGTCAGCATGTCCAGGCACACGTTCGTCGCGATCCGGTACAGCCATGAGCGCAGGGAGGAACGGCCCTCGAACTTGTCGTGGCTCCGCCAGGCCCGGACCAGGGTGTCCTGTACCGCGTCCTCCGCCTCGAAGGAGGAACCGAGCATCCGGTAGCAGTAGCCGGTCAGTTCGGTCCGGTGCTTCTCCAGTGCGACGTCGAGATCCGCCGTCGCCGTGCTGTCGCCCATCGTCCACCCACCCCCTGTGGCCGTCCCGTTCGCGCGCCGTCGCGCTCCAGCACTTCGGAAGCTACCGCAGCCCACTGACAATGACCCTCGGAGCGCGAAAAAGCCCAGCTCGGATCGGTTGCTTTCGAGCGTGAAAGCCTCCGGCGGGCGCGCGGCCCCTCCGTGCGTGCACATGGGGCGCGGGGGTCCGTACGCGTGTGTATGGGGCGCGGGGCTGGGGCCCGGATGCTTGTACGCGTCTACATGGGGTGCGGGGCTGGGGCCCGGATGTCTGTACGCGTGCACATGGGGGTGCTGGGCGTGGGCTCGCATGCTCGTACGCGTGCGCATGGGGGTGCGGGGTACGGGCCCGTATGCCCGTACCCCGCACACCCCGGCGGCGGAGGGCTCAGTGCGCCGCGACCGGCTCCCGGAGCGCCGCGACCCGGGCCGCACGGGATCCGAGGACGGTGATCGTGACGACGCCGAGGACCGCGAGGATGCCGACGCCGACCGTGCCGGCCCAGCCGTCCCCGTGGAAGGCCATCGCGCCGACCGTGCTGCCGACGCTGGAGCCGATGTAGTACGTGGACTGGTAGAGCGCCGAGGCCTGGGCGCGGCCGTGCGTGGCCGTCTTGCTGACCGCCGAGGAGGCGACCGCGTGCCCGGCGAAGAAGCCCGACGTGATCAGCACCAGGCCCAGCAGGACCAGCGGGAGCGAGTCGGCCAGGGAGAGCAGCAGGCCGGCCGCCGTGGTGCCGCCCGCCAGGTACAGCGCGCCGCGGCGGCCGAGCCGGCCCACCAGGCGGCCCGCCACGGACGCGGAGACCGTGCCGACCAGGTACACCAGGAAGATCGAGCCGGCGACGCCCTGCGGCAGCCCGAACGGCGCCTCGGTGAGCCGGTAGCCGATCACCGTGTACACGCCGCCGAAGACGGTCATGAACAGTGCGCCGATCGCGTACAGCCGGCGCAGCAGCGGATCGGAGAGGTGGTCGCGGACCGTGCCGAGCAGGACGCGGGGCCGCAGCGAGCCCGCCGTGAAGTGCTTCGGCGCCGGCAGCAGCAGCCGGAAGGCCACCGCGCAGCCCACCGCGATCACGCCGATCACGCCGACCGAGACCCGCCAGCCCCACTCCTGCGCCACCCAGCCGGTGATCACCCGGCCGCTCATGCCGCCGACGCTGTTGCCCGCGACGAACAGCCCGATCGCCGTGACCAGCGCCTTCGGCCGGACCTCCTCGGCCAGGTACGCCTGCGCCGAGGCGGGCAGGCCGGCCAGGGCCGCGCCCTGCACCGCCCGCAGCGCCACGAGCGCGCCGAGTGAGGGCGCGAACGGCACCAGCAGCCCGACGGTCACCGCCACCGTGAGCGAGGCCGTCATGACCGTACGGCGGCCGAAGCGCTCCGACAGGGCGCTCATCGGCAGCACGAACAGGGCCAGGCCGCCGGTCGCGGCCGACACGGTCCAGCTCGCCTCGCTCGCCGCGACGCCGAACTCGCCGGAGACCAGCGGCAGCAGGGCCTGCGTGGAGTACAGGAGGGCGAAGGTCGCCACTCCGGCGAGGAAGAGGGCGAGGCTCATCCGGCGATAGCCGGGGCCGCCCGGAGTCATACGGGAGTCGGCGGTGGGGGCGGGCGTTGCGGCGCCCACGGCGGTGGACGCCCCGATACTGGCGGGAGACATGCCTCGACCGTAGGGACGGTCCCGCTGATCCGTCCAATGCATGGAATCGCCATAATCGTTCCCATGGTGCATCAGCAGAGGTCACAGGCTCGCCTGTCACCGTCCAGTGACACAGAAGACATGGCGCTGTTGCTCGCGCCCCGCCTCGCGTACTTCGCCGGCGTGGCCCGTACCGAGCACGTCACGCGGGCCGCCCAGGAGATAAACGTCCCGCAGTCCACCCTCTCGCGCGCGATGGCCCGCCTGGAGGAGGACCTGGGCGTCGGCCTGTTCGCCCGGCGCGGCCGCACCGTCTCCCTCACCACGGCCGGCCGCACCTTTCTCGCCTCCGTCGAGCGCGCCCTCGCCGAGGTGGAGCGCGCCGCGGAGGAGGTCCGCGCGGACGCCGACCCGGCCACCGGCAAGGTCGCCTTCGGCTTCCTGCACACCATGGGCGCCGAGACCGTGCCCGGTCTGCTGCACGCCTTCCGCGCCGACCATCCGCGCGTCCGCTTCAGCCTGGTCCAGAACTACGGCGAGGCGATGCTGGAGCGCCTGCGCGCCGGCGAACTGGACCTGTGCCTGACGTCCCCGGTCCCGGACGCCCCGGATCTGGTCGCCCGCCGCCTCGACGAGCAGAAGCTCCGCCTGGTCGTGCCCGCCGACCACCCGCTCGCGGCCCGCCGCCGCATCCGCCTGGCGGAGGCCGCCGAGGAGACCTTCGTGACCCTGGAGCCGGGCTACGGCCTGCGCCGGATCACCGACGACCTGTGCCGTGAGGCCGGCTTCAAGCCCCGCGTCGCCTTCGAGGGCGAGGAGGCGGAGACCCTGCGCGGCCTGGTGGCGGCCGGCCTGGGCGTCGCCCTGCTGCCGCCGCCGACGGTCCCGAGGCCGGGGGTGGTGGAGCTGACGGTCACCGCCCCCAAAGCGGCGCGGGAGATCGGGGTCGCCTGGCTGGCCGGCCGCCCGGACACGCCCCCGGTGGCCGCCTTCAAGAGGTTCCTGCTCTCGCGGCGGGGCAGCCTGCTGCCCTGAGAGCCGCTCCGGAGCGCTACCGCCTCAGCGAGCTGCCGAACCCCGCGGCCAGCGGCATCCGCAGGCCGATCGGCGGCGGGGCGGCGAGCGCGTCCTGGACCGGCCGGGACACCGGATGCCCGAACAGCGCGCCCATCACGAAGTCCGAGGCCAGACAGAGCACTTCCTCGCGATACCCGTGCAGGCGATGACCGTCGGAGTGGACCTCGAACCGGCACACCTCCCGGTTGACCTTCTTCGCCCGGGCCGCCAGGCGGAACGACAACTCGGGATCGGTCCGCTCGTCCTTCGTGCCGTGCACGATCAGCACCCGCCGCCCCACCAGCTGCTTGACCGGCTCGGCGGGTGCGGCCACGTCCTCCTCCGGCAGCCAGGGGGCGAGCGCGACCGCGGAGTTGACGGCCTCGTGCCCGCCCGCCCGGAGCGCGGCCCGGCCTCCCATGCCCACCCCGACCAGGCACACGGGGACATCGCCGTAGCGTCGTACGACCTCGTCGGCGGCCCACTCCGCGTCCGCGGCCGGATGCGCCTCGCCGCCGTTCCAGCCGCGGTAGCGGTAGCGGACGGCATGGACGGCCAGCCCCTCGGCGCGGCCCGTACGGGCGAGCCGGCGGCCGAGCGAGCGAATGAAGGCCGTCGCCCGGACTGGGGACGGCCTGCGGGCGGAGAACTCCTCCCCGCCGGGGAGCAGCAGCACCGCTCCGCTGACCGCCGTCGGCTGCGGGCCGACTGCCTTTCCCAGCCCGGCCGTTCGGACCGGCGTCGCTTGCTGTCCCATGACAGAACAGTGTCAGACGGTGCGCTGCACGAAACCCGTACGGGCGGTCACCGTTGCGTATCGACGGAAGGCCCGCGCGCACCCTGCGGTGGCGGCCCGGCAAGAGGCGCGCTTTCTACGCGCGTAGGCGGTAGAGTGCGGCAATGACGAGCCAGACTGCACCGGCTGGGGGCGTGCCGGCGAACGCCCCGGCGCATGTGCCGACCGGGGACCAGATCCGCCGGTCGCCCAAGGTTCTGCTGCACGATCACCTCGACGGCGGGCTCCGCCCGGGCACCGTCGTCGAACTCGCCCGCGAGACCGGGTACGGGGAGCTTCCCGAGACCGACCCGGACAAGCTGGGCATCTGGTTCCGTGAGGCCGCCGACTCCGGCTCGCTGGAGCGGTACCTGGAGACCTTCCGGCACACCGTCGGCGTGATGCAGACCAGGCAGGCCCTGGTCCGGGTCGCCCGGGAGTGCGCCGAGGACCTCGCCGCGGACGGGGTCGTCTACGCCGAGGTGCGGTACGCGCCCGAGCAGCACCTGGAGAACGGGCTGAGCCTGGAGCAGGTGGTCGAGGCGGTCAACGAGGGCTTCCGGCAGGGCGAGCGGCTGGCCCGGGAGAACGGCAACCGGATCCGGGTCGGCGCTCTGCTGACCGCCATGCGGCACGCGGCCCGCTCCCTGGAGATCGCCGAACTCGCCAACCGCTACCGGGACTCGGGCGTGGTCGGCTTCGACATCGCCGGTGCCGAGGCCGGCTATCCGCCCACCCGGCACCTGGACGCGTTCGAGTACCTCAAGCGGGAGAACAACCACTTCACCATCCACGCCGGCGAGGCCTTCGGGCTGCCGTCGATCTGGCAGGCGCTGCAGTGGTGCGGCGCCGACCGGCTCGGGCACGGGGTGCGGATCATCGACGACATCGAGGTCCGCGACGACGGCTCGGTGGCACTCGGACGGCTGGCGTCCTACGTCCGGGACAAGCGGATCCCGCTGGAGCTGTGCCCCAGTTCGAACCTGCAGACCGGGGCCGCGCCCTCGTACGCTGAGCACCCGATCGGGCTGCTGCGCCGGCTCCACTTCCGGGTCACGGTGAACACCGACAACCGGCTGATGTCGCACACGAGCATGAGCCAGGAATTCGAGCATCTCGTCGAGGCGTTCGGGTACACGCTCGACGACCTGCAGTGGTTCTCCGTCAATGCGATGAAATCAGCGTTCATTCCTTTCGATGAACGGCTGGCGATGATCAATGACGTCATCAAGCCCGGATATGCGGAACTGAAATCCGAATGGCTGTTTAAGCAAACGGCCTCGACCAGCGGTTCTGTCGGTTCGGAGGGGTAGCCCGGGCCTCCTTCCGCACATGGAATGCGGACACGTTTTCACAGGGCGTCCGCATTTCGGTGTTTGCGGGGCGCAGCCCGGCGTGTTTACGGTCGTGGACCGCTCGGATCGTTCGCGATCTTCCGTCTCCGCATTCAAGGACGCACTCACCATGAAGCAGTCTGCCGCCAAGACCCTCGGTGTCGCCGCCCTCGGTGCCGCCTTCGCCGCCGTCGGCGCGGGCGCGGCCAACGCGGCCCCGGCCGTCCCGGACGCGACCCAGGCCACGCAGGCCCTGGACGGCGTCACCAAGACGCTGCCGGGGGCAGGCCAGGCGCTCGCCCAGGGGAAGGGTGCCGTGGGCGCCGGGGTGGCCGCCGCGCAGCCGGCCGTCCAGAACGCGCTGGCCAAGAGCCCGGCCGCGCCGGGCGCCCAGCTGCTCGGCGGGCTGCCGGTGCAGGGCACGGGCCGGCCCGGGCACGGTGTTGCGGTGAACGGCCTCCCGCTGCGCTGACGCCACCTCCCGTACGACGCCGCTGGGGCGCCTCGGAGCTGTCCGAGGCGCCCCAGCGGCGTGCGTGCACACGGATGGGGGGCGGCTGCCTTCGACGATACGGAGAGGAAGCGGACGAAGCGTCACTCTACGGAGCTATTCCGACCCTGGGAATCGTCGGGGTGCGGCCCTGAGACAGCTCCTCCTGGACGGGGACCGGCTGCGTCCCGGTGCGCTCCAGCCGCTCCAGCCGCCGCAGCCGGGCGCGGCCCACCGGCACGACGGCCAGGTGCGCCAGGATCACGCCCGCGGTGTTCAACAGCAGCGAGTCGATGTCCACGACCCGGCCGGGCACGCCGGTCTGCAGCAGCGCTATGCCGAGGGATATCAGCGCGCCCGCGGTGGCCGTACGGATCAGGGACGCGAACGGGGAGACGGTGAGCCGGCCGTGCGCCATCGGCAGCAGCACGCCCAGCGGGGCGAGCAGCGCCACGCCCTCCCCGAGCGGCTTGGCGGCGGCCGGCCAGCCCAGCGCCAGGTCCGCCCGGATACCGGCAAGCGGGCGCAGATTGGGGGGCGTCACCCAGGGCACGTCCAGCGGCCGCAGCATCAGCCAGGCGACGACGGCGAGATGTGCGACGAGGAGGACACCGCCTGTCACACGGATGCGGATCGCGGCGTTGCCGCCGCCGATGGAGCCTTGACGCTGCACGCCCCCCTAGACGCCTCCGCGCACACGATCGGTTCCGGATCGTGCACGCGGATGTGGCCGGAGTGCGCTGTGCGGCACGACGTACGCCGGTCGCGGCACTAGCCTTCCGCGACCTCGCTCGACGGCGGTGCCGTGGTGCCCGGATGGTTGCGGACGTCGTCCGTGCAGGCGTAGCGGCGCAGCGGGGCGGTGCGCGGGCCGCCCAGGATGACCGAGCCGTCGCCCTCGGTGGCGGCCGAGTCGGACAGGGTGCAGACCAGCTGGGCGAGGGCGTACCGGTTCAGGCGGTCCGGGGCGGTGTTCAGGCGCAGGGCGTCCTCGGGGTCCTTCGGGCCGGGCCCGGTGACGTCGACGCCGCCGGGGACGTGGGTCGTGTAGCCCGCGGAGCGCTCGGCGGCCGACGGGGCCGCGGCCAGCTGGTCCAGGAGTCCCTGGGCCACCATCACCCGGCGCCGGGCGTCCGGGGTGCCCTCCGGGACGCGCACCGTACGGTCGACGGTCACCAGGGAGGCCCCGCACAGCAGGAACACCTGCACGGGGACGCCCTGCGAGGTCTGCGTGGCGAGGTCGGGCCCGGCCAGCGAGCACGGCACCCGCGACGGCGCCGCGCCGAAGTCGGTCGGCACCTCCGTGGCCCGGATGCCGCAGCCGGTGAGCAGCGCGCCCAGGAGGGTCAGCGCCAGCAGGCGTCGTACGGTCATGACCCCTCCTTTCCTTGCGCGTCGTCGGTGTCCGACGTGCTGTTCTTCGCGCCGTCGTCCGCCTCCTCCGTCAACCGCGAGGCGTCTCGCGGCAGGCGCAGGGTGAACACCGCCCCGCCCTCGGGGGAGTTGGCGGCGGTGATCTCGCCGCCGTGGATGTGGGCGTTCTCCATGGCGATGGAGAGGCCGAGTCCGCTGCCCTCGGAGCGCGGGCGGGAGGCGCTCGCCTTGTAGAAGCGGTCGAAGACGTGGGGCAGGACGTCCTCGGGGATGCCGGGGCCGTGGTCGCGGACCCTGATCACCACGTCGTCGTCGGCCACGCGCACCGACACCCGCACCGGCGAGCCGCCGTGCTTGAGCGCGTTGCCGATCAGGTTGGCGAGTATGACGTCCAGGCGGCGCGGGTCCAGGCGGGCGTGGATGCCGCGCTCGGCGTCCAGCTCGACGGCGTCCAGCCAGGCGCGGGCGTCGATGCAGGCGGTGATCTGGTCCGCGATGTCGACGTCGTCCAGGACCAGCCGGGCGGTGCCCGCGTCGAAGCGGGTGACCTCCATCAGGTTCTCGACCAGGTCGTTGAGCCGGCGGGTCTCGCTGACCACCAGCCGCACCGCCGGCTCGATCATCGGATCGATGCCGCCCGCCTCCGACTCCAGCTCCTCCTCCAGCACCTCCGTCACGGCGGTGATGGCGGTCAGGGGCGTACGCAGCTCGTGGCTCATGTCGGCGACGAAGCGGCGCGAGGCGTCGTCCCGCGCGGCCATCTCCGCGACGCGCTTCTCCAGCGCCTCGGCCGCGTTGTTGAACGTCCGCGACAGATCCGCGAGTTCGTCCGTGCCCGAGACCCGCAGCCGGGTGTCCAGCCTGCCCTCGCCCAGCCGCCGTGCGGCCACACCCAGCCGGTGCACCGGCTTCAGCACGGTCGTGGCGGCGGCCTGCGCGAGGAGCGCGGCGCCGATCAGGGCCAGACCGGTGGCGATGCCGAGCGACCAGGCCAGCGAGTCGAGGTCCTTCGCCTCCGGCTCCAGGGACTTCGCCATGTAGCCGGTGGGGCCGCCGCCGATCACCCTCGTGCCCGCCACCAGATACGGCGTGCCGTGGTCCACGACCCGCTGCCAGTACAGGTGGTACGGCTCCTTGTTGGCGTCGGTGACCTTCTGCTGCTTGTTCACGGCCGCGCGCAGCGACTTCGGCACGTCCTCCAGCGAGAAGCCGTTGATACCGCCCGAGTTGCCGTACACCGTCTTGCCGCTGGTGTCCTGGCCGACCAGGAGCACGCTGAAGCTCTGGCTGCTCGTGGCCATCTGGCCCGCGGTGCGCTGGAGTTCGTCCTGGGTGGGATGGGCCGGCAGGGCGCCCGCGCGGTTCTGCATCTCCTGCCGGAAGTCGCGCAGCACCGCGTCCTGCGCGCGCGTGAGCACCGCCTCCCGGTTGAGCCAGTAGGCGATGCCCGACGCCGACACCGCGGCGGTGAGCGCGACCAGCCCGAAGACGACGACGAGCCGCAGCCTGAGGCTGGTGAACCTGAGCCGCGACAGACTTCCCCTGCGCCCCGCGGCCCAGCCGCGCAGCCCCCCTCGCGTATCGGTCACTGAGGGGCGTCCAGGCGGTAGCCGACACCACGGACCGTACGGATCAGGGTCGGGGACGACGGCACGTCCTCCACCTTGGCGCGCAGCCGCTGCACGCACGCGTCCACCAGGCGGGAGTCGCCCAGGTAGTCGTGCTCCCACACCAGCCGCAGCAACTGCTGCCGGGACAGCGCCTGCCCGGGCCGCCGGCTCAGTTCCAGCAGCAGCCTGAGCTCGGTGGGGGTCAGCTGCAGGTCCTCGCCGTTCTTCGTCACGGTCATCGCCGAGCGGTCGATGACCAGGTTGCCGAAGGTCGCCGAGTCGCTGGACTCGCGCTCGCCGCGCCGCAGCACGGCCCGGATCCGGGCGTCCAGCACCCGGCCCTGCACCGGCTTGACGACATAGTCGTCGGCGCCGGACTCCAGCCCGACCACCACGTCGATGTCGTCGCTGCGCGCGGTGAGCAGAATGATGGGCAACTGGTCCGTGCGCCGGATGCGCCGGCACACCTCGAACCCGTCGATGCCGGGCAGCATGACGTCCAGCACGATCAGGTCCGGCCGCTGCTCGCGCAGCAGCTTCAGACCGTCCTCGCCGCTGGCAGCGGTGGCCACCCGGTGTCCCTGGCGCGTCAGAGAGAGCTCCAGGGCCGTGCGGATGGCGTCGTCGTCCTCGATCAGCAACAGGGAAGGCACGCGCTCATTCTGGCCCATGGACGGGGTGTCGTACGACCTGTCGGCGCCATGCCCTCCTCACCGCCACCACCTGTGCACCTGATGTGACGGACCCGGACCCGGGCCCTGTGACACGTCTGTGACAGTCGGCGGACACGGCGATGAAGTCGCCCCGGCAGTCTTTTTTGCACACGGGCGACGGCGGCGGATCGCCGGCCGGCCCGGGCAGGGCCGAATGACCGGAAGTACACGACGGGGAGCGCGAGATGAACACGCTGCACAGCATCAGCACCAGCGCAGTGGTCACGCGTCTGCACGACGTGCACCGGGGGCCGGAGAAGTCCGGTGCGGACGCGGGTTCCTCCCGTTCGAGCGCGTTCGAACGTGGGGGAGCGCGGGGGTGCGCTCGCGGCACCGGGCGTCAGCACACCGCCTACATGACGGTGGTTGACGCGCACACGGGGGAGACGCACGGGGGAAGCGCGTACGGGGAGGACCCGGGGGAGCGCCGTTCGCTGACGGAGGCGGAGTTCACCGCCTACGTCCAGGAGCGCCGCGCCTCCCTGTACGCCACCGCCTACCACCTGACCGGCGACCGCTTCGAGGCCGAGGACCTGCTGCAGAGCGCGCTGTTCTCGACGTACAAGGCGTGGGACCGCATCAGCGACAAGGCGGCCGTCGGCGGATACCTCCGCCGCACCATGACGAACCTGCACATCAGCGCCTGGCGGCGCCGCAAGCTCAACGAGTACCCGACCGAGGAACTGCCGGAGACGGCCGGCGACACGGACGCGATGCGCGGCACCGAGCTGCGCGCGGTCCTGTGGCAGGCGCTGGCCCGGCTGCCCGAACTCCAGCGCACCATGCTGGTCCTGCGCTACTACGAGGGCCGTACGGACCCGGAGATCGCGGACATCCTCGGCATCAGTGTCGGCACGGTGAAGTCCAGCATCTGGCGGTCGCTGCGCCGGCTGCGCGACGACGAGGTCCTCAGCTTCGGCCGGGACGAGGAGAACGCCTTCGGCGAGCT
>NZ_JBLEBI010000060.1:0-34931 GCF_047340315.1 Streptomyces sp. AF1A | reverse complement strand
CGAGCTGGACCCGGCCGAGCGGGCCCAACTGCGCCGTCTGCTGGCCGCGTTCTCCCTGCAGGGGCAGACCCGTCGCTCGGCGCGGCGGCGGCCCGCCCGGCGCGGAGAGGTCGATCCGCGCCGTACGGTGCGGGAGTTGCTCAGGCGCGGCGGGGAACCGGCCCTGCTGCGCCGGCACGCCCGCGTGCCGAGGCCCCGCCGGGTGGTGCTGCTCGTCGACGTGAGCGGTTCGATGGGGCCGTACGCCGACGCGCTGCTGCGGTTCGCGCACGCGGCGGTGCGTTCGGGCCGCACGGAGGTGTTCACCATCGGCACCCGGCTGACCCGGGTGACCCGCGAACTGTCGCACCGTGACCCCGATTTGGCGATGGCCGACGCCGCGGCGGCCGTGCCCGACTGGCGCGGCGGCACCCGCCTGGGCGAGCTGCTGCGCGAGTTCCTGAACCGCTGGGGGCAGCGCGGGATGGCGCGCGGCGCGATCGTCGTGCTGCTCTCGGACGGCTGGGAGCGCGGCGATCCGGAGCTGCTCGGGCAGCAGATGCGCCGACTGCACGCGCTGGCGCACCAGGTGGTCTGGGCGAACCCCCGCAAGGCGCGGCCCGGTTATGCGCCGCTGGCGGCCGGCATGGCGGCGGCGCTGCCGAGCGTGGACGCGTTCGTGGAGGGGCACAGCCTGGCGGCGCTGGAGCGGCTCGCGGCGGTGGTGCGCGGGGCGCGGGACGGTGCGGCCGCGGTGAAGGGAGCGGATCGTGCGTGAGATTCTGCCGGCGCTGGCCCGCTGGCATGCGGCCGGGATGCCGTTCGGACTGGCCACGGTGGTCGCGGTCAGCCGCAGCGCGCCGCGCGGGCCGGGTGCGGCCATGGCGGTGGGACCGGACGACGAGGTCGTGGGCAGCGTGTCCGGGGGCTGTGTCGAGGGCGCCGTGTTCTCGCTGGCGCAGGAGGTGGTGGCGAACGGCGAGGCACGGCTCGCGACCTTCGGCTACAGCGACGAGGACGCGTTCGCGGTGGGGCTCACCTGCGGCGGCGAGATCACCCTGCTGGTCCGGCCGGTGACCGCCGCCTCGGACCCGGGGTTCGGCGCGGTCGCCGCGTCGGTCGCGGCGGGCGAGCCGGTGACCGTGGCCACGGTGGTGGACGGGCCCGCGCCGCGCGGCAGCGCGCTCGCCGTCTGGCCGGACCGGGCGGTGGGCTCGCTCGGCACGAGCGGTCTGGACGTCGCCGTCACCGCGGACGCGCGCGGCGAACTCGCGCTCGGCGCCTCGGTCCTCCGGCACTACGGGGCGCACGGCGAGCGCCGCGAGGACGCGGTCACCGTCTTCCTGCAGTCGTTCGCGCCGCCGCCGCGCATGCTGGTCTTCGGTGCCATCGACTACGCGGCCTCGGTGGCCCGCATCGGCGACTTCCTCGGCTACCGGGTCACGGTGTGCGACGCCCGCCCGGTGTTCGCCACGCCCAAGCGCTTCCCGGCCGCCGTCGAGGTCGTCGTGGACTGGCCGCACCGCTATCTGAGCAGTACGGCGACCGACGAACGCACCGTGCTCTGCGTCCTCACCCACGACCCGAAGTTCGACGTGCCGCTGCTGGAGGTGGCGCTGCGCCGGCCGGCCGCCTACATCGGTGCGATGGGCAGCCGCCGCACCCACGACGAGCGGCGCCGGCGGCTCCTGGAGGCCGGAGTCACCGAGGCCGAGCTGGCCCGGCTGCGCTCGCCGCTCGGGCTCGATCTCGGCGCCCGCACGCCCGAGGAGGTCGCCGTGTCCGTCGCCGCCGAGATCGTCGCCCTGCGCTGGGGCGGCAGCGGCGCGCCCCTGACCACGACGGCCGGGGCCATCCACCCGGCCGTCGCGTCCTGATCCCAAGGAGCAAGTGATGGAGCTGAACCACGAGTTCACCGTCCCCGTCCCGGTCGACGACGCGTGGCGCGCGTTGCTCGACATCGAGCGTGTCGCGCCGTGCCTGCCGGGCGCGACGGTGGAGGACTACGACGGCAAGACCGTGACCGGCTCGGTGAAGGTGAAGGTCGGCCCGGTCACCGTGACCTACCGGGGCACCGCGGTGTTCGAGGAGCAGGACGAGGCGGCGCACCGGATGGTGCTCGTGGCCAGCGGCCGGGAGACCCGCGGGCAGGGCACGGCCCGCGCCACGGTCACCGCCACGCTCGTCGAACGCGACGGCGGTACGGCCGTGTCGGTGCGGACCGACCTGACCGTGACCGGGCGCCCCGCGCAGTTCGGGCGGGGCGTGCTGGCGGAGGTGGGCGACCGGCTGGTGGGCCAGTTCGCGACGTGCCTGGCGGACCGGCTGACCGAGCAGCCGCAGGGCGCCGAGGAGGAACCCGGACGGCCCGAGGAGGCACGGCCCGCGTCACCGCCCCGGGAGGAAGCCGAGCCCCTCGACCTCCTGCGCACGGCCGGGCTGCCCGTGGCCAAGCGGGCGGCGGCCCTGGCGGCAGCGGCAGCCGTGCTGGCGTGGGCGGCGACCCGGCTGCTCCGACGCGGCCGCAAGGGCCGCACGCGCCGGCGCCGTTGAGGGCGCCCCCGAGGCCAGACCGTCCGGACGCGAGAACCCGATGGGCCACGCCACTACGCGCGGGGCCGTCGTACCGGCCCTCGGAGGTCACCGGCGTCCACGCCACGCCCCCCGGCAACAGCCCAGGAGGGGTGCCGCTGTGGGAGCCGTGCTCCACGGGCGCTTCGCGGCGCCGAGAGCGCCCGCGCCTCCGGCTAGTCGGGGTCGCTCGCCAGCCGCGCGTGCAGGTGCTGGTCGTGCCAGCCGTCGGCGTGCCGCAGGGCGCCGCGCATGGTGCCCTCGAAGGTGAATCCGGCCCGTTCGGCCACCCGGCAGGAGGCGGGGTTGGCCGTGGAGTGGCACAGCCGCAGGCGGTGCAGGCCCAGGTCGTGCAGGGCCCACCGGGCGAGCCGCCGGGTCGCCGTCACCGCGAGGCCGGCGCCGCGTGCCGCGGGGAGCAGCCAGTAGACGATCTCGGCGCCGCCGCCCGCGAGGTCGACGTCGTTCAGGCCGATGAGGCCGAGCGGCGCGCCGCCGGGCCGGGCGATCGCCCAGACGGCTCCGGTCTCGGCCCGCCACCGCTCGTGCATGCGGGCGATCCGGCGCTCGGCCTCCGCACGGTCGGCCACGGTGAACAGGTTCCACTGCCGGATCGCCCGGTCCTGACCGGCGGCGAGCAGCGCGTCGGCGTCGTCGGGACTCCAGGGCCGCAGTTCCGGTCCGCCGGGCAGGCCGAGGACGGGCTGGCCGCCGTCGGCCATGCGGCCCGCGGGTACGGCGTCGGGTATGCCGGAGCTGGAGATCATCCGGTGATCATCCCACGGTGTTCTGCCGCTCCGGCAGACGGTGCAGGGTCACCTCGGTGAGCGTCCCGTCCTCGACGGTGGCCGTCAGGTACGTGCGGTGGGGCTGGCGGCGGCGGTCCGTCGGGGAGCCGGGGTTGAGCAGGCGCAGCCCGCCCGGCGCGGTGCTGTCCCACGGGATGTGGCTGTGGCCGAAGACCAGCACGTCGAGGTCGGGGAAGCGGGCGGCGCAGCGTGCCTCGCGGCCCTCGGCGGGTCCGGTGTCGTGCACGACGCCGAAGCGCAGGCCGCCCAGTTCTACCCGGGCCACTTCGGGGAGGCGGGCGCGCAGGTCGGGGCCGTCGTTGTTGCCGTACACGCCGACGAGGCGCCGGCTGCCGCGCTCCAGCAGGTCGAGGGTGGCGGTGTCGACCCAGTCCCCGGCGTGGAACACCACGTCGGCGTGCGGGAGTTCGGCCAGCAGCTCGTCCGGGAGCCGCTTGGCTCGCCGGGGCGTGTGTGTGTCTGACATCAGCAGGAGGCGCACGCCACCAGCTTAGGCGGAGGAGGAGGTCAGGCGGCGGACAGCGCCGACCATGCCCAGGACGGCGGCGCCCGCACCGAGGGCCGTGACCGCGGGATGCCGGACCAGGGTCTCCTCCCAGGAGCGGCCGTGGGCGCTGTCGTCGAAGGCGCCGTGGGCTCCCCGGTCGTCGGCGGGCCCGTGGTCGACCGGTTCGAAGAGGTTGTCCTGGCCGGTGGGCGGCACGCTGTCGGTCTGCTGGGAGTCGAAGCCGGTGCGGGCCAGGTAGCGGTCGAGCAGGGCGGGGGCGAACCGGTTGGCCCAGATGGTGGCGACGGTGGTGGCGCCGACGTAGTACTGCTTGCGGCGCGGGTGGTCGGCCGCGTACGCCACGCCCCGGGCGGCGACCTCCGGCTGGTAGATCGGCGGCACCGGCATGGGGTGCTGGGACAGGCGTGAGCGCACCCATCCGAACTGGGGGGTGTTGACGGCGGGCATCTGGGCGACGGTGACGTGCACGTGGCTGCCGCGGTGCAGCAGTTCGGTGCGCAGCGAGGAGGTGAACCCGTTGATGGCGTGCTTGGCGCCGCAGTACGCCGACTGCAGCGGGATGGAGCGCTCCCCGAGCGCGGAGCCGACCTGCACGATCGTGCCCCGGTCGCGCGGGAGCATGCGGGCGAGGGCGGACCGGGTGCCGTTGACGAAGCCGAGATAGGCCACCTCGGTGATCCGCCGGTACTCCTCGGGGGTGATCTCGTCGAAGGGCGCGAACACGGAGGCGAAGGCGCAGTTGATCCAGACGTCGATCGGCCCGAACTCCTTCTCGGCGGCCTCGGCGACGGCGTCCGTCTGCGCCGGGTCGGCGACGTCCGCGGGTTGCACCAGGGGGCGTCCGCCGAGGGCCGCGACCTCGTCGGCCGCCGCCGCCAGCCCGCCCTCGCCGCGCGCGACCAGGACGACGTTCGCCCCGCGCCGGCCGTAGAGGCGGGCGGTGGCGCGGCCGATGCCGGCGCTGGCCCCGGTGATGACGACGGTGAGGGACATGATCATCTCCTGTTGCGATGCGGTGGCTTGGAGGCCGTGATTCAGATGCCGTGGTTCGGATGCGGTGGCTGGGCGCCGTGGCCCGGATGCCGTGGCCCGGATGCGCGACTTGAACGCCGCGACCCGGGCGCCGGATGCGATGGCTCGGACGCCGTCGCCCGGACGCCGTGGTTCGCATGCGCTGGAGCGGAGTCCGGGCGCCGCTCCGCGCAGAGGTGGCCTCTCATGCCCGGCGCCGCCGCCCCAGCGCCGCGCCCGCGTCGGCCGGGCACGCGGCGCTCGCGGCGGTCGCCCAGCAGGCCGTGCGGGAGGGCCCGGTCGGGCGTGCGGCCAGGCGTTCCGGGTGCTCGCTCGGCACCTTGCCGTGGACTCCGGGCGCCAGTACCTCGGCAAGGTCGAGGGCGCGGCGCCCGGTGCCACCCTCCTCGATCCGGGTGCGGCCGGGCGTGTCCGGAGAGGTCATCTGAGCTCCTCGAGTTCACCGACGTGCTGCCGTGTTCCGGCGCCCGGCGAGTACCCGAGGAATCTTCAGGTAAGGCTGAACAGTTTTGACTGGACAGTTGTGCCTGACGTCCCTAGGCTGACGGCATGGATGAGATCTCCGAGTCGGCCGTCCGCGCCGCACGCGACCTGCGGGTGGTGTTCAGCCGGCTGCGCCGCCGCATCCGGGAGATCGCCCAGGACGCGGACCTGTCTCCGTCCCAGGAGTCCGCGCTCACCCTCGTCGGCAAGCACGGCGCGGCCACGGCCAGCGCGCTGGCCTCAGCCGAGGGCGTGCGCCCGCAGTCCATGGCCACCACGCTGGCCGCACTGGAGCAGCACGGCCTGATCCGCCGCGCCCCCGACCCGGACGACGGCCGCCGCCAGCTGGTCACCCTGACCGACTCCGGCCGCGCCCGCGTCGAGGGCAACCGGCAGGTGCGCGAGGAATGGCTGGCCCGCGCCTTCCAGGACCGGTTCGACGACGCCGAGCGCGAGACCGTCCTCGAGGCCCTGCAGCTGCTGGAACGGCTGTCCCGGCCGTGATACAGCGCCTCACCTTCCGCACCCCCCACACGGCCCGGACCACCCGCCCCTCCCCCACCGCCTTCGACCGCCGGCTCGTCCCGCCGATGGTCCTCGGCTCGGTCCTGAACCCGATCAACTCGTCGATGATCGCCGTGGCGCTGGTGCCGATCGGCATCGCCTTCGGGGCTCCGCCCGCCGAGACCGTGTGGCTGGTCACCGCGCTCTACCTGGCCACCGCCGTCGGCCAGCCCGTCATCGGGCGCCTGGTCGACATGTACGGCCCGCGCAGGCTCTACCTCGCCGGCACCGCGCTCGTCGGCGTGGCCGGGCTGCTGGGCGCGCTGGCGCCCTCCCTCGGCGCGCTGATCGCCGCCCGGGTGCTGCTGGGCCTCGGGACCTCGGCGGCGTACCCGGCGGCGATGCGGCTGACCCGCGGCGAGGCCGAACGCACCGGGCAGGACAGCCCGGCCGGCGTGCTGACCGCGCTCGCCGTCGCCAACCAGACGGTGGCCGTCGTCGGACCCGCCCTCGGCGGCCTGCTCATCGGCCTGGGCGGCTGGCGTGCGGTGTTCACCGTGAACGTGCCGCTGTCCGCGGCCTGTCTGGTGCTCGGCACGCTGCGGCTGCCCCGGAGCGAGACCCGACGGCGCGCGGTGGACGTGCCCGGCATGGCGCTGTTCGCCGCGCTGCTGGTCGCCCTGATGCTGTTCCTGATGGACCCGCGGGCCGACCGCTGGTACCTGCCGGTGCTCTGCGCCGCCGCCGGCGCGGTGTTCGCCGCGCGCGAGCTGCGGGCGCCGGACCCGTTCGTCGACCTGCGGGTCCTCGGCGGCAACGGCCCGCTGCTCGCCACCTACCTGCGCCAGCTGCTCGCCTACACCACCTCCTACGCCTTCATGTACGGCTACACGCAGTGGCTGGAGCAGGGCCGCGGGCTGGGCGCCTCCCGCGCCGGCCTCGCGCTGGTGCCGCTGTCGCTGGCCGCGCTCACCGTCTCCACGCTCACCGGGCGCCGCGAGGCGGTGCGCGCCAAGCTGCTCGCCGGCTCCGCGCTGCAGATCGCGGGCAGCGCCGTGCTGCTGCTGATCCACGCGGACAGCCCGCTGTGGCTGCTGCTCCTGGCGGGCGCACTGCTCGGCATACCGCAGGGCCTGATCGGGCTCGCCACCCAGAACGCCCTGTACCGGCAGGCCGACCCGGAGCGGATCGGCTCCGCGGCCGGACTGCTGCGGACCTTCATGTACCTCGGCGCGCTGGGCGCCACCGCCGCCACCGCGGCGTTCTTCCCGCACCGCGCCGACACGGCCGGGCTGCACGGCCTGGCCCTGTTCATGCTCGCCGGCTCCGCGCTGTTGCTGGCGACGACCCTGCCGGACCGTTCCCTCGGCCGGCTCACCCCTCGAAAGGCCTGACCGACTCATGTCGCTCACCACGCTCGACCCCCGCACCGCCCTCGTCGCGATCGACCTGCAGAACGGCATCGCGGCCATGCCCACCCAGCCGTACTCCGGACCGGAGGTCGTCTCCCGCACGGCCGAACTCGCCGACGCGTTCCGCTCCCACGGCCTGCCCGTGGTCCTGGTCCGGGTCTCCTTCGCCGCCGACGGGGCCGACGCCCTTCCCGGCCGCACCGAGCGCCAGGCACGCGGGCTCGCCTTCCCGGAGGGCTGGGACGTCATCGTCGACGAACTGGCCGGCAACCCCGGCGACATCCACGTCACCAAGCACAACTGGAGCGCCTTCCACGGCACCGACCTGGACGTGCAGCTGCGCCGCCGCGGCATCACCCAGATCGTGCTGACCGGCATCGCCACCAGCATCGGCGTCGAGTCCACCGCCCGGGACGCCTACGCCCACGGCTACCACGTCGCCCTCGCCACGGACGCCATGGCCGACTCCGACGCCGAGGCGCACGCGAACAGCGTCGAGCGGATCTTCCCGCGGCTCGGCGAGTCCGGCACGACGGCCGAGATCCTGGAGCTGCTCGCCAAGACCCACGGCTGACGCCGGCCGGCCCGGTCCCTTGCCGCGGGGGTGCGCACACATCCGCGCAAGGGGCCGGGTTAGCATTCGGCCAACGCACACCGTGCCACCGCGGCAACGGCAGGCGAACAAAGGGGGCTTGGAACCGGATGCCGGTCAAGGTCAGCGTCGTCGTCCCCGTCTACAACCCGGGACCGTACCTCGAGGACTGCGTCTCCTCGCTGCTGCGCCAGTCGCTGCCCGACGACGAGTACGAAGTGATCTTCGTGGACGACGGCTCCACCGACGCCACCCCGGCCCGGCTCGACGCGCTGGCCGCCCGGCACCCGCACGTCAGGGTCGTCCACCAGGAGAACTCGGGCTGGTCCGGCAAGCCCCGCAACGTCGGCATCGAGGCCTCCCGCGGCGAGTTCGTGATGTTCGTCGACAACGACGACCAGCTCGGTGACGAGGCCCTGGAGCGGATGTACGAGTACGGCGTCGCGAACAAGGCCGACGTGATCGTCGGCAAGATGGCCGGGAAGGGCCGCCCGGTGCCGGTGGAGCTGTTCCGGCGCAACCACCCCCGGGCCACCGTCGAGAACGCCCCGCTGATCGACAGCCTCACCCCGCACAAGATGCTCCGGCGCTCCTTCCTGGACCGCACCGGACTGCGCTTCCCCGAGGGCCGGCGGCGCCTGGAGGACCACGTCTTCGTCACCGAGGCGTATCTGCGCGCCGGCAACGTCAGCGTGCTCAGCGACTACGTCTGCTACTACCACGTCAAGCGCGACGACGACTCCAACGCCGGCTTCCAGCGCTTCGACCCCGCCGGCTACTTCGCGAACCTGCGCGAGGCCCTCGACGTGGTCGAGCGGTACACCGAGCCCGGCCCGCTGCGCGACAGGCTGCTGCGCCGCTGGCTGCGCGTGGAGATGGTGGACCGGATGAGCGGTCGCCGGCTGCTGGCGATGCCCGACGACTACCGGCGCGCGCTGCTGCGCGAGATGCACGCGGTGGCCGTCGAGCGCTTCGGCCCCGGGGTCGCCCGCGGGCTGCGGCCGGGCCAGCGGTTCGTCGCCGCGCTGATCCGCGAGAACCGCTACGACGACCTGGTCGCCTACGCCGAGTGGGAGAGCGGCGTGCGGCCCACGGCCGTTCCGGTCGCCGTCGAGTGGCAGGACGGCGCCCTGCGGGTGGACCTCACCGCGGAGTACGCCACGGCGGCGGGCCCGCTGACCGTCCCCGCCGACGCGCCGCCGCCTCCCGCGGACGGTGCGCCCGGCGACCTCGCGCAGGCCGTGGCCTGGCTGGGCGCGGCCGCCGCCGAGGGCCTCGGGAAGGCCACCGCCGACCTGATCCTGCGGGACCGGGAGAGCGGGGCCTCCTTCTTCCAGCCTGTGGCGGTCACCCGCGAGCGGGTTCCCGCCGCCGACGGCGCGGTCCGGCTCGTGCTGCGCGCCACGGCGACGGTGGACCCCGGCACGGCGGCCGGCGGCGACCCGCTGCACGGCGGCCTGTGGGACCTGTACGCGCGCGTCGGGCTGGGCGGCTGGACCAAGGAGTGCCGCCTGGGCCCCGCCCCGGCGCAGGGGCCCGTACTGCCGCCGGCCGGAGTCGTCGCGGGCCGCGTCGTCCTGCCCTACTGGACGAAGCAGTACCGCAACCTCTCCCTGGACGTCGACCGCGCCGCGAAGGCCCTCGGGGTGCACGGGCTCACCGCGGCGGACGCGGCGGTCTCCGACACCGAGACGCTCACCGTCGCGCTGCCGCTGTACGTGCCGGACAGCACCGAGGCCACCCTCCGGCTCACCACCGCCTCGGGCCGCGCCGTCGACCGGCCGGCCGTGCTGACCCCGGCCGACGGCGTCCGCGCGCTGCTGTCGAGCGAGGTGCCGCTCGACGAGCTGCGCGGCGGCAGGTGGCGGACGGGGCTGCGGGTGGCCGGCGACCGCGTCCTCGGGCTCCCGCTGCTGCTCACCACGGGCCGCGGCCGCGTCGAGGTGACCCGGCAGCCGCCGCCGGGACCGCTGCGGCGGCTGATACGCGCGGCGCGGCGCCTGCTGGGCGCCGCGCTGAGATCGACCACGACACGGAGGGCATGACGGCGTGCGGCGACTGGGGATGGCGGACGCCTGGGTGCTGGAGCCCCAGGCGTTCCCCGACGACAGGGGCAGCTTCCACGAGTGGTACCGGGGCGCGGAGTTCCGCGAGGCGACCGGCTACGACCTGGGCCTCGCGCAGGCCAACTGCTCGGTGTCCCGCCGGGGGGTGCTGCGCGGCATCCACTTCGCGGACGTGCCGCCCGGCCAGGCCAAGTACGTCACCTGCGTGCGCGGCGCCGTCCTGGACGTGGTGGTGGACATCCGCGTCGGCTCCCCCACCTACGGGCAGTGGGAGGCCGTACGGCTCGACGACGACGCCCACCGCGCGGTGTTCCTTGCCGAGGGCCTCGGGCACGCGTTCATGGCGCTGACCGACGAGGCCACGGTGGTGTACCTGTGCTCGACCGGATACGCGCCGCAGCGCGAGCACGGCGTGCACCCCCTCGACGCGCAGCTGGGCATCACCTGGCCGGAGGGCATCGAGCCGGTGCTGTCGGCGAAGGACGCCGAGGCGCCCACGCTCGCGGAGGCGGAGCGGTCCGGGCTGCTGCCCACGTACGCGGACTGCTCCGCCCACTACGAGCGGCTGCGCTCGGGCGGCGTCAGCGGCTGACGGCGTACGGGGCCAGCGCGCGGCGCAGCGGCTCCCAGCCGCGGGACCGCCCGGTCCCCCGGTTGCGGGCGGCGACCAGCGGCTTCCAGAAGGCGGCCGCGAGGAACTCCTCGGGCTTGACCGCGGTCGTGCGCTCCAGCACGGACTCCGGGACCTTCTGCGGGTCCGGGACCTCGAACTCCGCGATGATCTCGTCGTACCGGTCCTGCAGCACGGTGCTGGACGGGTCGGCGCCGAAGACCAGCAGCTGACCGGTGGGCGCGGTGTCGACCAGGACCGCCACCAGGTCGGGGCGGTGCCGGCCGAGGATCTCGATCAGCTTGTAGACGTCCCCGGTCCAGGCGTTGGTGTGCCGGTCGCGGGCGGCCTCGTCCACGTTGCGCGGCAGCATGTCGTCGAAGACGATCACGCTGGCCCAGTCCGCGTGCTTCTCGATGTTCATGAAGTCGCGCAGCGCGTACTCGAACAGGTGCATGCCGTCGATGAACGACAGGTCCAGCGTGGTGCGCCGCCAGTAGCCGAACGGGCTGCGGTTGCGGGCCAGGTTGCGCAGCGGGTGCCGGCCGCCCCGGAGGTGGGCGAGCGGGTTCTCGCGGGCGAAGAAGTCGTCGCTCGTCGCCTTCACCAGGTGCACATCGCACCGGATCTCCGTGACCACCTTGAAGGCGGGGTCGACGGCGATGCTGGGCACCCGGGACAGCGTCAGACTGCGGCCGTCGTTGACGCCTATCTCCAGGTAGTTGCGGTTCGCGGTGACCTTGTGGAGCTCCCGCAGGAACTCGTGCCGTTTCACTTAAGACGTCTCCTCGCGGATGTGGGGCAGTGCTTCGTGCAGGGCGGACCGCCAGTCCCGCAGCGGTGCCAGGCCGGCCGACCGCCACCGGTCGTGGCCGAGGACGCTGTAGGCGGGGCGGGGTGCGGGCCGGACGAAGGCCCGGCTGTCGGTGGGGCGCACCCGGTCCGGGTCGGCGCCGGTCAGCCGGAACACCTCGCGCGCCAGTTCGTACCAGGTGGCCTCGCCGGAGCTGGTGGCGTGCAGGATGCCATGCGCGGAGCCGACGCCCAGGTCCGCGATGCGGGCGGCCACGTCGGCGCTCCAGGTGGGCTGCCCGCGCTGGTCGTCCACGACGTCGACAGTGGGGCGGCGCTCCTTGAGGTCCAGCATGGTGCGCACGAAGTTTTGGCCGTGGGCGCCGTACAGCCAGCCGGTGCGCAACACCACGCAGGCGTCGGGGAGTTCGGCGAGCGCGGCCCGCTCCCCGGCGAGCTTGGTGCGGCCGTAGGCGGTGCGCGGGTCGGGCCGGTGGTCCTCGGGGTAGGGGGTGGTGCGGCGCTCGCCGGAGAAGACGTAGTCGGTGGAGACGTGGATCAGGCGGGCGCCCTGCCCGGCGCAGGCGCGGGCGAGCAGCCGCGGGCCGTCGCCGTTGACGCGCAGGGCGCGCTCCTCGTCGCTCTCGGCGTCGTCCACGGCCGTGTAGGCCGCGCAGTTGACGACGACGTCCGGCCGGTGCTCGGCCAACGCCCGCCGGACGGCGTCCGGTTCGCTGACGTCGAGGGCGGCCCGGTCCAGCCCGGTGACGTCCTCGCCCCGGCGGCACAGCTCCCGCACGGTGTCCTGGCCGAGCATCCCGCCCGCGCCGGTGACCAGCCACCTCATCGCGTGCCCCGCTGCTTCAGCGGCTCCCACCAGTCGCGGTGGTCGCGGTACCAGGCGACGGTCTCGGCGAGCCCCGCGGCGAAGTCGCGGCGCGGGCGGTAGCCGAGCTCGTCGCGGGCCTTGCTCCAGTCGACCGAGTAGCGCAGGTCGTGGCCCTTGCGGTCGGCGACGTACTCGACCCGGTCCCAGTCCGCGCCGCACGCGTCGAGCAGCAGCCCGGTCAGTTCCCTGTTGCTCAGCTCGGTGCCGCCGCCGATGTTGTAGACCTCGCCGGCGCGGCCCCTGGTGCGCACGAGCTCGATGCCGTGGCAGTGGTCGTCCACGTGCAGCCAGTCGCGGACGTTGCGCCCGTCGCCGTACAGCGGGACCGTCAGGCCGTCGAGGAGGTTGGTGACGAAGAGCGGGACGACCTTCTCGGGGAACTGGTGCGGGCCGTAGTTGTTGGAGCAGCGGGTCACCCGCACGTCCAGGCCGTGGGTGCGGTGGTGGGCGAGGGCGAGCAGGTCGGAGGAGGCCTTGGACGCGGAGTACGGGGAGTTGGGGGCCAGCGGGTGCGTCTCGGGCCAGGAGCCGGTCTCGATGGACCCGTAGACCTCGTCGGTGGAGACGTGCACGAACGGCCCGACGCCGTGCCGCAGGGCCGCGTCCAGCAGCGTCTGGGTGCCGAGGACGTTGGTGCGCACGAACGCGGCGGCGCCCTCGATCGACCGGTCGACGTGCGACTCGGCGGCGAAGTGCACCACCTGGTCGGCGTCGGCCATCAGCTTGTCGACCAGGTCGGCGTCGCAGATGTCGCCGTGCACGAAGTCGAGGCGGGGATGGCAGGACGGCAGGTTGGTGAGCGTGCCGGCGTAGGTGAGCTTGTCCAGCACGGTGATGCGGGGCGCGCCGGGCGAGTCGTCGGCGAGGAGCGTGCGGACGTAGTGGGAGCCGATGAACCCGGCGGCGCCGGTGACGAGGAGGTTCATGAACGGATCTGCACCTTGCTGTGGTCTCCGAGGACGAGTCGGTGGGCACTGGGTGTGCCGGCGGCCGGGGTCACCTCGACGTGCCGGCCGATGAGCGAGGACTCGATCCGGCCCACCCCGTCGATGGAGGAGTCCCGCAGCACGATGGAGAACTCCAGTTCGCTGTCGGTGATCCGGCAGTTCTCCGCGACAGAGGTGAAGGGGCCGATGTAGGAGTCGGCGACGACCGTTCCGGCACCGATGACGGCCGGCCCGACGATCCGCGAGTTCACGATCCGCGCGCCCTCCTCGACCACCACCCGGCCGACGGTCTCCGAGGCGTCGTCCACCTCGCCGTCGATGCGCCGCGCGACGCTCTCCAGGACGGTCCGGTTGACCTCCAGCATGTCGCCGATGTTCCCGGTGTCCTTCCAGTAGCCCCGGATCACGGTGGAACGCACCTCGGCGCGGTGGTCGATGAGGTGCTGCAGGGCGTGGGTGATCTCCAGCTCGCCCCGCCAGGACGGCCGGATGGCGCGTACGGCCTCGTGGACGGCCGGGGTGAAGAGGTAGACGCCGACCAGCGCGAGGTCGCTCTTGGGGTGCTCGGGCTTCTCTTCCAGGCCCACCACCCGGCCGTCCGCGTCGAGTTCGGCGACGCCGAAGGCGCGCGGGTCGGGGACGCGGGTGAGCAGGATCTGGGCGTCGGGGCGGGTGACGCGGAACTCCTCGACCAGGGAGCGGATGCCACCGACGATGAAGTTGTCGCCGAGGTACATCACGAAGTCGTCGTCGCCGAGGAAGTCCCGGGCGATCAGGACCGCGTGGGCGAGGCCGAGGGGGCGCTCCTGGGGGATGTAGGTGACGTCCAGGCCGAACTTCGAGCCGTCGCCGACGGCTTCCTCGATCTCGGCGGCGGTGTCCCCGACGATCATCCCGACCTCGGTGATCCCCGCCTCGGCCAGCGATTCCAGGCCGTAGAACAGCACGGGCTTGTTGGCCACCGGCACCAGCTGTTTCGCCGACGTGTAGGTGATCGGACGCAGCCGGCTGCCGGTGCCGCCGGAGAGCACCAGAGCCTTCATCGGCCCCACCCTAACGGCGATCGCCTGGATTTGACCTTCGTTCGTATGACTGGATCGCTACGTCGGTATGGCTGCCGTGTCCATGGTGGCCTGCCCCGGGTTGTCACCGCGCGCCCGGCCGCCGCTCAGTCCTCGCCCCGGACGATGTTGTCCTCCGCCGCCCTGTCCCGCTGCGGCGCGGCAGCGCGCTCCACGACGGCCGGCAGGCAGGTCCGCACGCCCTTGCCCCGCCGGCGGCGGGCCTTGGACCAACCGGTCTCGGCGCAGGGAAGTGCGGGCTTCTCACTCGTGTGCGCGGTCACGACGCTTCATCTTCCTTCCGGCTCACCCGGCGGGCACTGCGGCGGGCCCGCGCGGGACGGTGTGTGCCGGGCCGGGTCCCCGGGACGGGGAGCCGGTACACCGCACGGACCGGAGGACGGCCCGTCAGGTGCGGCCGCCGCCACCCCCGCCGAAGGAGCCGCTGGATCCGGGGGACCACCGCGGACGGCGCTGGTCCCCCGCGCGCCGGGTGCCGGCGTTGCCGAGCTGGTGCGGGGTGAGCCGTTCGCTCTCGTCGGCGGCCCGGGGCACCTCGTGGGGCTCGCGCACCTCGCTCGTCTCGTGCACCGGGCCCGAGGCGGGCAGGGTGGGCTGCTCCTCGGGGCGGGGCGGCGGCGACTCGTGCCGGCGCACCTCGTGACCCAGCCGGAAGGCCCAGATGAGCCCGGCGACGCAGGCCACGCCCGCGACGAGTACGAGGACGTACCCGAACACCTGTGGGCCCGAGGCCGCTGCGTGCATGGCAGTGTTCATGGAGGCCGGGTACCCGGGGCGCCCGGGCGGATGCCTCGCCGCGGGCGGCTCAGCCGATCGGCGCAACGCGGGCCGGTTGCCCCGGTGGACGTGCAGGGCGTGGCGCGGGGAGCCGCCCGGTCACCGCCGGTAGCGTCGCCAGGGATGACCGAGCTACCCGAAACGCCGGAAACCCACGAGATCGTCCTACGCTACACGGCCACCGCCCCGCGGCCCGGCCGCACGCTGCTGCGCTGGGTGTCCACCACCGACCACAAGGTGATCGGCCGGCTGTACATGGTCACGGCGTTCTGCTTCTTCCTGCTGGCCGGGCTGCTGGCGCTCGGCATGCGCGCGGAACTCGCCCGGCCGGGGCTGCAGTTCCTGAGCCAGCAGGGCTACAACACGTTCTTCACGATCCACGGCACGATCATGATGCTGCTGTTCGCCACGCCGATGTTCGCCGGGTTCGCCAACGCGGTGATGCCGCTGCAGATCGGCGCGCCGGACCTCGCCCTGCCGCGGCTGAACGCCCTGTCGTACTGGCTGTACCTGTTCGGCGGGCTGATGGTGGTGTCCGGCTTCCTGGTGCCGGGCGGCGCGGCCGCGTTCGGCTGGTTCGCGTACGCGCCGCTGAACAGCGCCTACTTCTCCCCCGGCGCGGGCGGCGACCTGTGGGTCATGGGCCTGGTGGTGAGCGGTGTGTCCACGACCCTGACCGCGGTCAACTTCATCACCACCATCGTGACGCTGCGCGCCCCGGGCATGACCATGTTCCGGATGCCGATCTTCACCTGGAACGTGCTGTTCACCTCGATCCTGATCCTGCCCGCGTTCCCGGTGCTCGCGGCTGCGCTGCTGGCACTGGAGGCGGACCGCAAGTTCGGTGCGCACGTGTTCGACGCGGCGAACGGCGGAGCGCTGCTGTGGCAGCACCTGTTCTGGTTCTTCGGGCATCCGGAGGTGTACATCGTGGCGCTGCCGTTCTTCGGGATCGTCTCGGAGATCCTGCCGGTCTTCTCCCGCAAACCGCTGTTCGGCTATCTGCCGATGATCGGGGCGACGATCTCGATCACGATGCTGTCGGCGGTGGTGTGGGCGCACCACATGTTCGCCACCGGGGCGGTGCTGCTGCCGTTCTTCTCCGCGGCGTCGTTCCTGATCGCGGTGCCCACGGGCATCAAGTTCTTCGCGTGGATCGGGACCATGGTCCACGGCTCGGTCTCCTTCGAGACGCCGATGCTGTGGTCGCTGGGCTTCCTGGTGTCGTTCCTGCTGGGCGGCCTCAGCGGGGTGCTGATCGCCTCACCGCCGCTCGACTTCCATCTCACCGACACCTACTTCATCGTGGCGCACCTGCACTACGTGCTCTTCGGCACCGTGGTCTTCGCGATGTTCGCCGGGTTCTACTTCTGGTGGCCCAAGTTCACCGGGAAGATGCTGGACGAGGGACTGGGCAAGCTGCACTTCTGGCTGCTGTTCCCCGGCTTCCAGCTGACCTTCCTGGTGCAGCACTGGCTCGGGGAGGCCGGGATGCCCCGGCGGTACGCGGACTATCTGCCCACGGACGGCTTCACCCTGCTCAACACCCTGTCCTCGGCGGGCGCCCTGCTGCTGGGCGTCTCCACCCTGCCCTTCCTGTACAACGTCTGGCGCACCGCCGTCAGGGGCGAGCGGGTCACCGTGGACGATCCCTGGGGCTTCGGGCGCGGCCTGGAGTGGGCGACGGCGTGCCCGCCGCCCCGGCACAACTTCGTCGCGCTGCCCCGGGTGCGCTCGGAGTCGCCCGCGTTCGACCTGCACCATCCGGAGGCCCAGCAGCAGCCCGGCGAGGAGCGTGTGCGATGAAGGCGGAGGCGCTGCTGTTCGGCGGGGTGGCGCTGTTCTTCGGCGCGTCCGCCGCGGTCTACGGCGTCTGGTCGCGGGATCCGACGGGGACGGCGGCACTGGTCGTGGCGTTCGGGATGGCGGCGCTGGTGTCGTTCTTCTGCCTGATCCAGTACCGGCGCCGGGGCTCGCGCGCGCAGGACCGCACGGAGGCCGAAGTGGCGGACGGGGCCGGGCCGGTGGCGTTCTTCCCGGACGAGAGCCCGTGGCCGGTCGTCACCGCGCTCGGTTTCGCGGTGGCGGCGTCCGGCGTGGTCTTCGGGCTGTGGCTGTTCCTCATCGGTCTGGGGATTCTGGCCCGCGGGGTGTTCGGGTTGGTGTTCCAGTACGCGCACCGGTGAGCGGCCTGCGCGGGGCGCCGGGCCGGAAGGACTCGACGGGCTCGTAATCCGTGTCGTAGCCGCCGGTGACGGTCTGCCGGATCTCCCCCGTGGGCACGCCGTCGGCGAGCCGCTCCCGCTCGGCCGCGGTCAGCGCCCGGCACAGCCACCGGGTCACCAGGAAGGCGAGGACGGGCGCCACGACGAACGCGACGCGCAGCACCCAGGTGATGGCGTTGACGGAGACGCGGAAGGTCTGGGCGATGACGTCGTTGCCGCCGGCCAGCAGCAGCACGCCGTAGAACACCGTGCCCGCCACGCCGATGCCGGTGCGCACGGGACGCTCGCGCGGGCGGTCGCACAGGTGCTGCTCGCGGTGCCACTCCCCGGTCAGGCGCTGCTCCGCGAACGGGTAGGCGTAGAGCACGCCGAACAGCAGGGCGGGCAGGACGACGGCCGGGAGCAGCACGTTCCACATGAGGGTGTGCCCGGCGACGTTCGTCTCCCAGGGCGGCACGAGCCGCAGCGAGCCCTCAAGGAAGCCGACGTACCAGTCGGGCTGGGAGGCGGTGGAGACCTGGTCGGGGCGGTAGGGGCCGTAGTTCCAGACCGGGTTGACCTGCACGACGCCGGCGAGCAGCACGAGGAGGCCGAAGACGGCCAGGGACAGGCCGGCGGAGGAGGCCGCGAACTGCGGGAAGAGCGGCTTGCCGACGGCGTTGCGGTTGCTGTGGCCCGGGCCGCGCCACTGGGTGTGCTTGAGGTGGAACACCAGGATCAGGTGCACGGTGACCAGGCCGATGATCGCGCCGGGCAGCAGCAGGATGTGCAGCGGGTACAGCCGTGTGACGATGTCGTGGGCCGGGTACTGGCCGCCGAAGGCGAAGAGGACCACATAGGTGCCCACCACCGGCAGCGACAGCATGATGCCCTCGGCGATGCGCAGCCCGGTGCCGGAGAGCAGGTCGTCGGGGAGCGAGTAGCCGGCGAAGCCCTCGGCGAGGGAGACCGCGAACAGGGTCAGGCCGATCACCCAGTTGAGCTCGCGGGGGCGGCGGAAGGCGCCGGTGAAGAAGATCCGCAGCATGTGCAGGCCGATCGCGGCGACGAAGACCAGCGCGGCCCAGTGGTGGGTCTGCCGCATCAGCAGTCCGCCGCGCACATCGAAGCTGATGCGCAGGGTGGAGTCGAAGGCGGCCGACATGCGCACCCCGCGCAGCGGCACGAAGGAGCCCGCGTAGACGACCTCGCGCATCTCCGGCTGGAAGAAGAAGGTCAGCCACACGCCGGTCACGATCAGCACCAGCAGGCTGTACAGCGCGAGTTCGCCGAGCAGGAAGGACCAGTGCTCGGGGAACGCCTTGCGCAGCAGCGAGCCGCCCTCGGTGAGCGGCAGCCGGGCGTCGAGGGCGCCGGCGAGGCGCTCGGCGCGGCGGCCGCCCCGGCTCACCGGTCCTCCGGGGCGGCGGCCGCCCGTTCGACCTCCGCCTCCACCTCGGCGCGGGACCTGCCGGTCTGTCTGGCGTACTCGCTCAGCGCGGTCTGCACGTCCCGGGCCAGGTCGCGCCAGGCGCGCAGGGCGGTCTCGTAGGTGCCCGACTGGGCGCCGGTCATCCGCCGTTCGGCCGGCGGGCCGTAGGTCTCCCGCAGGTCCTCGACCGTGGCGTGGGCCGCGTCGGCCGCGCGCTGCTTCTGCACCAGTTCTTCGAAGGTGTGTGCCACACCAATCGACCCTAGGCACGGCTTTGGGGATGCGCCTGTCCAACCAGCCGGTAGACACCCGAGTGGGCGCCGCCCGCCGCGGGCACCCCGGTCAGTCGTCCGGAACGATGTCCGCCCAGACCTGTTTGCCGCCGCTGACCGGGAGCGTACCCCAGGCCGCCGAGACGGCCTGGACCAGGAGGATGCCCCGGCCGCCGGTGGCCTCCCAGCCGATGGCGGGGGGCTGGACGGGGCTGCGCGGGGAGGAGTCGGTGACGGCCAGCCGCAGCCGGTGGTTGACGAGGCTGAGGTCGAGGCGTACCTGCCCGGCGGTGTGCACGAGGGCGTTCGTGACGAGTTCGGAGACCACCAGCAGAGCCGCCTCCATGGTGTCCTGCGACACGCCCCAGGCGCGCAGCGTGCGCCGGGTGAAGCGCCGGGCGTGCCGGACCGCGTCGGGCAGCCGCCACACCGTCCAGCTCTCGCGCAGCGGCCGTACGGCCATGCCGTCGTAGCGCATCAGCAGCAGGGCGACGTCGTCGCCGCGGTGGGCACCGGTGAGCAGGGCGTCGGCGGCCAGGTCGAGATGGGCGGGGTCGGCGGCGGCCAGCTCGCGGACGAGCCGGTCCATGCCGGCGTCGATGTCGCAGCCGGGCGACTCCACCAGTCCGTCGGTGGTCAGCGCCAGCACCGTGCCGGGCCGGAACCTCAGCTGGGTCATCGGGAACTCGGCCTGGCCGAGCACGCCGAGCGGCGGGCCGCCCTCGGCCTCCACGATCTCGGTGGTGCCGTCCGGGTGGCGCACCACGGGCTGCAGATGTCCGGCGCGCACGCACCAGGCGACGCCCTGCTCCATGTCGACGTCGACGTAGGCGCAGGTGGCGAAGAGGTCGGTCTCCATGTCCAGCAGCAGCCGGTTGGCGTGGGCGACGACGACGTCGGGGTCGTGCCCCTCGACGGCGTAGGCGCGCAGCGCGGTGCGCATCTGGCCCATCAGGGTGGCGGCCCCCGCGTTGTGGCCCTGGACGTCGCCGATGACCAGGGCCACGTGGTTGTCGGCCAGCGGGATGACGTCGTACCAGTCGCCGCCGACCTCCAGACCGGCCGTGGTGGGCAGGTAGCGGGCGACGGCGACCGCGCCGGGCAGCCGGGGCAGGCGGCGCGGCAGCAGGGTGCGCTGGAGCATGCCGACGAGTTCGTGCTCGGCGTCGAAGGCGTGGGCGCGCAGCAGGGCCTGGCCGGTCAGTGCGGCGCAGGCCGTGAGCAGGGCGCGCTCGTCGGGCGCGAAGTCGTGCGGGCGGTCCCAGCCGATGAGGCAGGCACCGGCCATGCGGCCGCCCGCGGGCAGCGGCAGCACCGCCAGGCCCCCGGGGCCGACCCCGGCGAGCGTGGGTTCCAGCGGGGTGCCGGCCGGCCAGATGCGGGAGCGGCCCTCGCGCAGGGCGGCGGCGAGCGTCGGCATGGCCCGGACCGGCGCGTCGGGCCACTCGGAGCGCCACTCGGAGCGCCACACCTCGGGCCAGGCCTCGGGTTCGGGCGGGTCGAGGACGGTGACCACGAGCCGGTCGTTCTCCAGTTCGGCCAGCGCGATCCGGTCCGCCTTGAGCGGCCCGCGCAGGGCGGCCACGACGGCCTGGCCGACGTCCTTGACGGTGCCGGCGGTGGCGAGCGCGGCGGCCAGGCGCTGCACGCGGGCCACGTCGGTGACGTCGGAGCGCAGGGTGGAGGCGTCGGCCACGGTGCCGACGAGCCGGGCCGCGCGGCCCTCGCCGCCGGGCAGCAGCCGGCCGCGCAGCCGGAGCCACTTGGGCGGACCGGAGGGCTGGAGCACCCGGAACTCCAGTTCGCGTTCGCCGATGGACATGTGGTCGGCCTCGACCACGGACATCAGCGCCGGCAGGTCCTCGGGCACGGTCAGCCCGAGCAGCGTCTCCACCCGGCCGTCGAACTCCTCCCGGGCGATGCCGAACAGCCGCAGGATCGCGTCGCCCACCTCCACCCGGCCGGTGTCCATGGCCAGGCTGAACGCGTCCGGCGGCAGCTCCCCGGCGTCGCCGGCCGGCGCGGCGGGCGCCGGCACGGCGATCGCGCGGGCGATCAGCTGCAGGCACGAGCGGTCGTCGGTGCCGAAGCCGCCGGGGTGCTCTCCGACGGCCAGCAGGCAGCCGCCCGCAGGGTCCAGCGGCAGCACGGCCAGGGAGAAGGCCGAGGACGGGGTGCGCCGGGCCTCGGAGAAGCCCGCCAGCTCCTGCGGGCCGAGCCACTGGGGCCGCCCGGTGCGGTGCGCCTCGGCGACCGGGGACCGGCCGGCGATCGGATAGGCGTCGCGGAGCCCGTACAGCGTGCGCGGCAGGCCGGCCGATTCGGCCAGGCACAGCAGTGAGGGATCGTCACCGGGGGCGTACACCCCGGCGAAGGCGGCCCCGGCGAACACGAGCGCCTGCTCGAGGACCCGGCGCAGCCGGTCGGGAGTGCCGGGCAGGTCGGTGAGGGCCTCCAGGGCTGTTTCGGCCCGCTCCGTCCTGGTTCGGCCGACCGCAGCGGCGCCCTCACTCACCACGTTCGCCATTACAGCGCGTGTGGGCCGCCTGCGCAGCCCCTGTGAACGCTCCGTGTGCCGCCTGGGCGCCGACCGGGTCGAAAGTCGCCGAACACAACTTGACGCCCGCGTTCCGTACGGTGATCCGGTGACGGGCGTGACCGTCCGCGACCTCCCGGCTCCGGTGAGTGCCGTTGCCGTCATCCGGCGAGGAAGGAGGGCAGGCGGTACGGCGGGTACGCGTTCGCCTGCGGGCGGCTGCGCGACACACCGCCGGCCGCACGCGGGGCCCGGCCGCCGACGGGGCGGGCGCGGTGGCCGGGCACGGGCGGGGGCCGAGGGGGTGTCCGAGCTGACTCGCCACGGCCCTCATGGGCCCCAGGGCCCCTGCCCGGGGCCGGACGACCGTCGCGTGGTGGCGGCGAACGGCGTGCTCGCCGTGCGCCGGGCGCCGCCGCGAGGGAGTCTTGTCCCGGATCGACACGCGGCCGTGCGAGGAGGTGGTCGGCGTGTCCGACGGGCCGGCGCACACGCGGGCCCCGGCGGCCGGCGAGGTGCCGCTCGGGGAGCCGGTGCTGTCGTTCGCGCTGGCCACGATGATCGAGGAGGTGGGCGCGCACTGCGGCGCGGTCTACCTGCTCAGCCGCGACGAGCCGGTCCTGGAGATGACGGTCATGGCCGGTCTGCCGCGGGCGTTCGCGGCGCCGTGGGAGCGGGTCGGGCTGAGCGCGCCGATCCCGGTCGCCGACGCGGTGCGCCGGCGCGGCCTGGTGTGGGTGGGCGGCGAGGAGGAGATGGCGCGCCGCTATCCGCGGATCGCGGTGGTGCTGCCGTACCAGTTCGCGCTCGCGGCGATACCGTTGGCGACGGAGGACGAGGTGTACGGCGCGGTGTTCGTCACCTGGCCCGGGGCCCACCCGCCGGAACTCGCCGGCTGGGAGCGCGATCAGCTGTGGGCGGGCTGCCGCCGGCTGACGCGGCGGCTGGCGCGGGCCGCCGAGCAGAGCCTGCCGCCGGGCCGCGAGCCCGACCTGCTCGAGCTGCCCCTGACGGGCGTGGCGCAGACGAGGGGCTCGGTCGAGGCGGTGCGGATGGTGTCCCGGCTGCCGTACGGGCTGATGTCGCTGGACCTGCACGGGCGCATCGGGTTCGTCAACACGGCGGCGGCCGAGCTGCTCGGCCGGCATGCCGGGGAGCTGCTCGGTACGCCGCCCTGGGTGTCGGTGCCCTGGCTGAACGACCCGATGTACGAGGACCGGTACCGGGGAGCGCTGATCAGCCAGGAGGTGACGTCGTTCGTGGCGCTGCGGCCGCCGGGCCAGTGGCTGTCGTTCCGAATGTACCCGAGCATGACGGGGGTGAGCGTGCGCATCAGCCGGGCGCGGGCGGTGACCGCGCTGGCGCGCGGCGCCGCGCAGGCCGACCCGGAGCAGCCCCGACTGGTGACGATCTCCCAGGTGCTCAGCCTCGCGGGGGCGTTGACCGAGGCGGTGGGGGTGCAGGACGTGGTGCAGCTGGTCTGGGACGAGGTGGTCCCGGCGGTCGGCTGCCGGGCGATGGTGATCCTCGGGTCGCAGGGCGGTCGGCTGCACGTGCTCGGGCACCACGGGTACGCGGACCCGCACATGGTGGAGCGGTTCGACGGGCTCCCGCTGTCCGAACGGACTCCCGGCACGCAGGTGCTGAACACCGGGGTGCCCGCCTTCTTCGACTCGCGGGAGCAGCTGGAGCGGCTGTACCCGGACCGGCAGGAGACCCGGAGCGGCTTCGCGGCCTGGGCGTACCTGCCGCTGATCGCGTCCGGGCGGCCGGTGGGCACCTGTGTGCTGGCCTACGCCGAACCGCATGGGTTCCCCGCCGACGAGCGTGCCGTGCTGACCTCCCTCGGCAGCCTGATCGCGCAGGCCCTCGGGCGCGCCCTGCTCTACGACGCCAAGCACCGGCTGGCGCACGGGCTGCAGCAGGTGCTGCTGCCGCACTCGCTGGCACGGCTGCCGGGCATCGAGGCGGCCGCCCGCTATCTGCCGGCCACCCGCGGCATGGACATCGGCGGCGACTTCTACGACCTCGTGCCGGCCCGGCCGCTGGCCGCGGCGGTGATCGGGGACGTCCAGGGGCACAACGTGACGGCGGCCGGGCTGATGGGGCAGATCCGCACCGGGGTCCGGGCGTACACCACGGTCGGGCAGGCCCCGCACGAGGTCATGAACAGCACCAACCGGCTGCTGATCGACCTCGGTGCGGACCTGTTCGCCAGCTGCCTGTACCTGCGGCTGGACCCGGCCGCCGGGCAGGCCGTGATGGCGCGGGCGGGGCATCCCCCGCCGCTGCTGAGACGGCCGGACGGACGGGTGCGGGTGCTGGACCTGGCCGGCGGCCCGCTGCTCGGCATCGACGCCTCGGCGGTGTATCCGACGACCGAGGTGGCGCTGGCGCCCGGCTCGGTCCTCGTGCTGTACACCGACGGCCTGGTGGAGTGCCCCGGTGTCGACATCGAGGACTCGCTGGTCGCCCTCGGCGAGCTGCTCGCGGAGGTCGGTGACCGGCCGCTGGAGAGCCTCGCGGACGCGATCGTGCGGCACGGCGCGGCGGTCGGGGAACGGGGGGACGACGTGGCGCTGCTGCTGCTGCGGGCACGGGACGACGGCTGACACCGTGCCGTGGTCCGGCCCTCCCGCCGGAGGGCCGGACCGTCCCTGCCCGCCGGAACCGCGGTGAGGCGGGCAGGGGTTCGGGGCCCGGCTCAGCGCGAGGACGTCAGCGACGAACCGTCGTCGGCCGAGCCGTTGCCGGACTGGTCGCCGGCCGAGGCCGACGGGGCGGCGCCCGCACCGGACTGGTCACCAGCACCGGACTGGTCACCAGCACCGGCACCCGACTGGTCACCGGCACCGGCGCCGGCACCGGACTGGTCGCCCGCCGAGGCCGACGGGGCGGCGGAGCCCGACTGGTCGCCGGCGCCGTTGCCGCCGTTGCCCCCATTGCCGCCACTGCCGCCGGCGCCGCCGTTGCCGAGGGTGGCGCCGGTGGCCTGAAGGGCCGCGGTGACGGGCTGGAAGAACGTCTCGCCGCCGTTGGTGCAGTCGCCGCTGCCGCCGGAGGTCAGGCCGACGGCGCTGCCGTCCTGGGTGAACAGGGAGCCGCCGCTGTCGCCCGCCTCGGCGCAGACGTTGGTCTGGATGAGGCCGTTGACGGTGTCGACACCACCCGGGTTGGTCTCGCTCTGGAAGTTGACCGTGGCGTCGAGGCCGGTCACCTGACCGTTGTGCAGACCGGTGGTGGAGCCCATCCGGAACACGGTCTCGCCGACCGTGGCGTCGGCGGCCTGGGTGATCTGCACGGTCTGGCCGTTGCCGACGTTGACCTCGCTGGGCGCCTGGGTGTTCGGGTCGTTGTACTTGACGAGCGAGAAGTCGTTGCCGGGGAACTTGGCCTGGTCGACGGTGGCGATGGGCTGCCCGTTCTGGGAGTCGGACCAGTCCTTGGCGGCGACCCCGCAGTGACCGGCCGTCAGGAAGGCGGGGCTGCCGTCGGACGCGGTGACGTTGAAGCCGAGGGAGCAGCGGACGCCGCCGCCCTGCACCTGGGCGAAGATGGCGTCGCCGCCGGAGACGAAGGTCTTGAAGGTGCCGGCGGACTTCCGCAGGGTCGCCATGCCGGAGCCGAGGGTCTGCACGGTCGACTGCAGTCTGTCCCACTTGGCGCCGGTGACGGTGGAGTCGGCGGTGACCACCACCTTGTCGGTGCGCGGGTCGATGGCCCACGACGTGCCCGGGATGGTCGCCCTGGTCTTCAGCGTCTGCGCGGCCGCCTTGAGTTCGGCGGTGCTGTTGTCGACTTTGCGGACGACCGCGCCGGCCTTCTTCGCCTGCACGATCACGTTGTTGTCGCCGCTGACCACGTTGACGACCAGCTGCTGCTTGGCGCTGTCGTAGTAGGAGCCGGCGATGGCGTCGCCGAGGGCCTTCTGCAGCTGGGCGGCGAGGTCCGAGGCGTCCTTGGCCTTCAGCGTCCGCGCCGAGCCGGCAGCGCCCTGCGCCTGGTCCTTGCCCTGCGAGGCGTTGGCGTTGGGCAGCAGGAGGGCCGCCGCTCCGAGCGCCGCGACACCGCCCACCGCTATCGCGGCCTTGCGCTTGGGCATTCGCTTGTGACTCAAACTTCTCGACCTCCTGGAGACGGGGGCCTGCCGCTCATGGGCAGTTCGGTTCGGGGGGCGCCTGGATGGCCGTACGTACGCACCGGCCGCACGGTGTGTTCAATTCCGGTTCCCAACCGCCGTGGCACCGGGGCGAATCGGCCAGGCGCCGCGTGCCGCGGACGGCGGCCGGGAACAATCCCCCGTATGACGATGACCACCGCCGAAGCCGACAAGATCCTCGCCGCGCACTTCGCCCCCTGGGTGCTCGAACTGGGGCTGACCGTCGAGGCGGTGGGCGAGGACCGGGCGGTGCTGCGTCTGCCCTGGTCGGACCGGTTGGCCCGGGAGGGCGGGGGCCTGTCGGGGCAGGCGCTGATGGCGGCCGCCGACACCGCGACGGTGATCGCCGTGTCAGCCGCGCGCGGCGGTTTCGTGCCGATGACGACGGTCCAGCAGTCGACCTCGTTCCAGCGGGCCGTGACGGGCTGCGATGTCCTGATCGAAGCGGTGCTGACGAAGCTGGGCCGCCGGATGGCCTTCGCCGACGTCACGCTGAGCGACGCGGACTCCGGCGCACTCGCGGCGCGGGCGAGCACGGTCTACGCCGTCCTCGGCTGACACGCTCGGCTACCGATCGGTAACGGTCAGCTCCGGGACCCGGGCCGGAATCCCTGCTTCAGCGAATCTGCACATTGAATGCTCAACCAAGGCACCGACCTCAGCGGATCTGCACATCCGCGCGCCCCCCGGCACGCCATTGGCGCGGAGTGCCGGATTCGCGGTCCGGCAGGCAAGACCCCGCGCGCGACGATGCCGTGCGGCATGTGAAGGAGTCGCCGACACGGCGTGCGCACGCCTGCACGGATGAGGCGGCACGCGCGCCAAGTGCCCTGGTGAGAGCACTGGTTGATTGGAAGCACGCCCCTGGTGCGTGCTTTGATCCATCGCACCGCGGGGGTCCGACGGGCCCCGGAGACGGTGCCCGGCGCCCGCGGCCGCGGCCGTCCGTCTGACCCCAGAGGGGGCCGCTCCCCCCTTGTGAATATCCATATGAAGGGAAGTTCCATCATGAACTCCACCCCCCAGGTCGAGACCGTCGAGATCTCGGACGCCGAGCTGGACAGCGTCTCCGGCGGCCTCTCCCTGAACACCCTGAACACCGTCACCGGCGCCGTGAACGGCGTTGCCCCGGTGTCCGGCGCGGTGGACACGGCCGTCGGCACGGTCGAGGGTGTCACCGGCCTGAACGTCGCCCCGGTCACCAACCTGGTCGCCGGTCTCTGACCGCGCCTCGTTGCACCGTCCAGTCCCGGAGCCGTCCCTCGGCTCCGGGGCTCTCGGATGCCCTGAAACACCAGCGTCTCTCCCACAGGTGAGGGAAGTTCCGTGCAGTTCCGCCAACAGGCCCTCGCCAAGCTCCAGTCGCCGGAGGAGCTGGACCTTCCGGTGCGTCTCGCCCGCCCGCAGGGCTGGCTCGCGCTGGGCGTCACCCTCGTCGTCATGGCCGCCGCCGCCGTCTGGGCAGTGACCGGCTCGGTCGCCTCCACGGTGAGCGCGCCGGCCGTCCTCACCCACGCGCAGGGCAGTTACCTGCTGCAGAGCCCCGTGTCCGGTCAGGTGACGGCCGTCCTCGCCCGGCAGGGCGAGCGGCTGCCCGCCGGCGCACCGGTCGTCAAGGTGCGCACCGGCCAGGGCGATGCGGTGGTCCGCACGGTCGCCGCGGGCCGCGTCACCACGCTCGCCGCCGCCATCGGGCAGATCATCCGGACGGGGACGAACCTCGCCGCGGTGGAGAAGGTCGCCCACGCCTCCGACCCGCTCTACGCGACCGTGTACGTCCCCGCCGAGAACGCCGCCGCCATCCCCGCGCACGCCTCCGTCGACCTCACCGTGTCCTCGGTGCCGGCGCAGACGTACGGCGTGCTGCGCGGCCATGTGAAGTCGGTGGACCGCACCGCGCAGTCCGCCCAGTCGATCGCCGCGTACCTCGGCGACAGCCAGCTCGGTGAGCAGTTCACCCGCAAGGACCGCCCCGTGGCCGTCCTCGTGTCGCTGGACAGGTCGGCGGCGACGACGAGCGGATACCGGTGGTCCACCGCCGGCGGCCCGCCGTTCCGGCTCGACTCGATGACCCTCGCCTCCGCCTCGGTCCGGCTGGCCGACCAGCGACCCGTCGATTGGCTGCTCCCGTGACGACCACCCAGGAAACCCGTGGCCGCCGGCGGGCCGCCCCCGCCAGGCGCCCGGCCCCCAAGTCCCGGACCGGCACGGTCCGCACCCCGACCGTGCTCCAGATGGAGGCCGTCGAGTGCGGGGCCGCCTCCCTCGCGATGGTCCTCGGCCACTACGGCCGGCACGTTCCGCTGGAGGAGCTGCGCATCGCGTGCGGCGTCTCCCGGGACGGCTCGCGCGCCAGCAACTTGCTGAAGGCCGCACGGGGTTACGGCCTGACCGCCAAGGGCATGCAGATGGACCTGGTCGCGCTCGCCGAGGTGCGGGCCCCGGCCGTCCTCTTCTGGGAGTTCAACCACTACGTCGTCTACGACGGCATGGGCCGGCGCTTCGGCCGGCGCGGCGTCCACATCAACGACCCGGCCAAGGGCCGCCGTTTTGTGCCCATGGAGGAGTTCGACGGCAGCTTCACCGGTGTCGTGCTGGTGATGGAGCCGGGCGAGGGCTTCACCAAGGGCGGCCGCAGGCCCGGCGTGCTCGGCGCGATGCCCGCCCGGCTGCGCGGCACCGCCGGCACCCTGCCCGCCGCGGTGCTGGCCAGCCTGCTGCTCGTCGCGGTCGGCGCCGCCCTCCCGGCGCTCAGCCGCACCTACATCGACACCTTCCTCATCGGCGGGCAGACCTCGCTGCTGGGCGTGCTGTTCGCCGCCATGGCCACCTGCGTGCTGCTCACCCTGGTGCTGACCTGGCTGCAACAGTCCAACCTGCTGCACGGCCGGATCATCTCCTCCACCCTCTCCAGCGCCCGCTTCCTGCGCCATCTGCTGCGGCTGCCGGTGACGTTCTTCGCCCAGCGCTCCCCCGCCGACCTGGTACAGCGCCTGCAGTCCAACGACCAGGTCGCGGAGACCCTGGCCCGCGACCTCGCGGCGGCCGGCGTGGACGCGGTCGTGGTGGTGCTGTACGCGGTGCTGCTCTACACCTACGACCCGCAACTGACGTTCCTCGGCATCGGCGTGGCCCTGCTCAACGTGGTCGCGATGCGCCTGGTCGTACGGCTGCGCGCGACCCGGACGGCGAAACTGCGGGCGGACACCGCGCGGCTGACCAACACGGCCTACACCGGGCTGCAGTTGATCGAGACGATGAAGGCGACCGGCGGCGAGGACGGCTACTTCCGCAAGTGGGCCGGACAGCACGCCGCCACGCTGGAGGAGCAGCAGCGGCTCGGCGTGCCGAGCGCCTGGCTCGGCGTGGTCGCGCCGACGCTGGCCACCTTCAACAGCGCGCTGATCCTGTGGATCGGCGGCCTGCGCGCGATCGAGGGGCACATCTCGGTGGGCCTGCTGGTCGCCTTCCAGGCGCTGGTCACCCGCTTCACCGCGCCGCTGACCCGGCTCAACGGCGTGGCGGGCCGCATCCAGGACTTCGCGGCCGACGTGGCCCGCCTGAAGGACGTGGAGAACTTCCAGGCCGACCCGCTCTACGCCCGCCCCGGCGGCGGTGACTCCACGCGCCGGCTGCACGGGCACGTCGAGCTGGAGAACGTCACCTTCGGCTACAGCCCGCTGGACCAGCCGCTGCTGAGCGGCTTCGACCTGACGGTGGGCCCCGGGCAGCAGGTGGCGCTGGTCGGTGGCTCGGGCAGCGGCAAGTCGACCGTCTCCCGGCTGATCTCGGGGCTGTACGCGCCCTGGGACGGGGTGATCCGGATCGACGGCCGCCGCCTGGAGGACATCCCGCGCGGGGCGCTCGCCGCCTCCGTCTCCTTCGTCGACCAGGAGGTGTTCCTGTTCGAGGGCTCGGTCCGCGACAACGTGGCCCTGTGGGACCCGTCGATCCCGGACGAGTCGGTGGTGGAGGCGCTGAAGGACGCGGCCCTGTACGACGTGGTGATGCGCCGGCCCGGCGGCATCCACAGCAGGGTCGAGCAGGACGGCCGCAACTTCTCCGGCGGCCAGCGCCAGCGCCTGGAGATCGCCCGGGCGCTGGTGCGCCGGCCCAGCATCCTCGTGCTGGACGAGGTGACCAGCGCGCTGGACGCGGAGACGGAGCAGGTCGTGATGGACAACCTGCGCCGGCGCGGCTGCGCCTGCGTGGTGATCGCGCACCGCCTGAGCACGGTCCGCGACAGCGACGAGATCGTCGTACTGCAGCACGGCACGGTCGTGGAGCGCGGGCGGCACGAGGAGCTGGTGGCGCGCGGCGGCGCGTACGCGGCGCTGGTCAGGGAGCGGTGAGATGACGTCCGTGCACGAAGGCGACCTGGTCCTCGGCGCGCTCGGCTCGCTGGGCGCGCGGGTGGACTGCGCCGGGCTGAACCGCCTGGACCTCGAGGGCCCGCAGGTGCTGTGGCTGGTCGCGGCCGGCGCCCTGGACCTGTTCGCGGTGGACGCCGCCCAGCAGGGCCACTGGCACCACCTGGGCCGGCTGGAGGCGGGCGCGCTGCTGCTCGGCCCGGTCGCCGGCCCGCAGCACACCCTGGTGGCCCGCCCGGTGCGGGACTGTGTGGTGCACCGCGTCGCCCTGCGCGAGCTGTACCAGCCGGCCGGCACCCAGACCTGGTCGTACGACGAGTACGGCAACCCGCAGTACGTGCCGCCGGCGTCGAGCCCGCTGGAGTACGCCGTCGCGCTGGGCGTGGGCCGGGGGCTGTCGGTCCTCTTCCAGGCGCCGATGGCCGAGGACCGGGCCCAGGCGCCCAGCGACGACGACGTCTTCTGGATGCAGGTGCCGCCCGGCAGCGTGCAGTACGGCTCCCTGTACGGTGCGCAGGCCGCGGCCGACCTGCTGATGGACCCGGCGCTGTGGCAGAGCATGGTGGACCAGCAGTACCGGTTGCTGACCGCGCTGGACCGCTGGATCGAGCAGCTGGAGCGCACCCACGAGTCCCGCACGGCGGCCGGGATCAAGGCCGGTGAGGCGGTCCGCGCCCAGGCCGACCAGACCCTGCTGGCCTCCATCGGCAAGCGCTCGGCGCGGCCCACGACGGCCGCCGACGCCGACGCCACGTACGCGGCCTGCAAGCTGGTCGCCGAGGCGGCCGGGATCGAGCTGGCCGGGCCCGCGCACAGCGGTGCCGAGAGCGAGCGGCTCGACCCGGTCGAGCGGGTGGCGCTGGCCTCCCGTGTGCGCACCCGGGCGGTCCGGCTGGACGGGCGCTGGTGGCGGGAGAACGTGGGCCCGCTGGTCGGGCACCGGGCACTGTCCGGGGCGCCGGTCGCGCTGCTGTGGCGGCGCGGCGGCTATGTCGCCGTACACCCGGCCACCAGACGGGAGACCCCGATCGAACGGGCGAACGCGGAGGAGTTCGAGCCGCGCGCGGTGATGTTCTACCGGCCCCTGCCCGACAAGCGGGTCGGCCCGCTCGGGCTGCTCCGGTTCAGCCTGCACGGCACCCGGGGCGACCTGCTGAACCTGCTCCTCGCGGGGCTGGTCACGGTGGCGATCGGCGCGCTGGTGCCGGTCGCCACGGGCAAGGTGCTGGGCGAGTACGTGCCCAGGGCCCAGCAGGGCCTGATCGTCCAGGTGTGCCTCGCCGTCATGGTGAGCGGGGTGGTGGCGGCGGCGTTCACGCTGCTGGAGAACCTGTCCATCCTCCGCCTGGAGGGCCGCATCGAGGCGGCGCTGCAACCGGCCGTCTGGGACCGGCTGCTGCGGCTGCCCACGCGTTTCTTCACCCAGCGCTCGACGGGCGAACTCGCCAGCGCGGCCATGGGCATCAGCGCGATGCGCCGGCTGCTGGCCGGCGTCGGCCCGGTGGTCGCCCAGTCGGTGACGGTCGGGGCGATGAACCTCGGCCTGCTGTTGTGGTACAGCGTGCCGATGGCACTCGCGGCGATCGGCATGCTCGTCGTCATCGCGGCCGTGTTCCTGGGGCTCGGGCTGTGGCAGGTGCGCTGGCAGCGGCGCCTGGTGGTGCTCGGCAACAAGCTGAACAACCAGGCCTTCCAGACGCTGCGCGGCCTGCCCAAGCTGCGGGTGGCCGCGGCCGAGAACTACGCGTACGCGGCCTGGGCCCGGGAGTTCGCCCGCAGCCGGGAGCTCCAGCAGAAGGTCGGCCGGATCAAGAACCTCACCACGGTGCTGGGCGCGGTGTACCTGCCGGTGTGCACGCTGCTGATGTTCATGCTGCTGGCGGGCCCGGCGCGGGGCACGCTGTCGGCGGCCGACTTCCTCACCTTCAACACCGCGGTGACGATGGTGCTCACCTCGGTCACCCAGCTGACCGGCGCGTTCGTGTCGGCGGTGGCGGCGCTGCCGCTGTTCGAGGAGATCCGGCCGGTGCTCGACGCGACACCGGAGGTGCGCACGGCGAGCACCCGTCCGGGCCCGCTCTCCGGCGCGCTGGAGGCCCGGCGGCTCTCCTTCCGGTACGCCGACGACGGCCCGCTCGTCCTCGACGACGTGTCGTTCGCGGTACGGCCGGGCGAGTTCGTGGCGATCGTCGGCCCCAGCGGCTGCGGCAAGTCCACCCTGCTGCGCCTGCTGATCGGCTTCGACCGGCCGGTCTCGGGCAGCGTCCTGTACGACGGCCAGGACCTCGCGGCGTTGGACCAGTCGGCGGTGCGCCGCCAGTGCGGGGTCGTCCTCCAGGACGCCCAGCCGTTCACCGGCTCCATCCTGGACGTCATCTGCGGCACCGAGCCGTACACGCCGGAGGAGGCGATGGCGGCGGCCGAGCTGGCGGGGCTCGCGGAGGACATCAAGCGGATGCCGATGGGCCTGCACACGATCGTCTCCGGCAGCGGGGCGGTCTCCGGCGGGCAGCGGCAGCGCCTGATGATCGCCCAGGCGCTGATCCGCCGACCGCGCATCCTGTTCTTCGACGAGGCGACCAGCGCCCTGGACAACGACACCCAGCGCGTCGTCATCGACAGCACCCGCAAGCTGAACGCGACCCGGATCGTCATCGCCCACCGGCTGTCGACGGTGCTGGACGCGGACCGGGTGATCGTGATGGAGGACGGCAAGGTGGTCCAGCAGGGCGCCCCGGCGGAGCTGCTCGCGGACACCTCGGGGCGGCTGCACGAACTGGTGCGCAGGCAGCTGGCCTAGCGGGTTCCCGGCTCGTCGTCCGGCGCGTCGTGGTGGATCGGCATCCAGTGGTGCTCGCAGAACCAGCGGCCGAACATGGCGCCCCCGTAGATGACGAACCCCACGCCGATGAGCCAGGACTCCACCACCAGAACGGTGCCGACCGCGCCGTAGCTCAGGGCGTTGTCGACGATCAGGGGGGTGAAGACGAGGTAGGAGAAGCCTCTGAGGCCGATCAGGCCGATCACCGTGGCGACCGCGCCCGGCAGCAGCAGGCGCCAGCGGATCTGGCCGCCGAGCAGGAAGCGCTGCCCCCACCAGAAGAACAGCACGCCGCTCGCCGTGGACAGGGCGATCCGCTGGCTGCCGTGCAGCGCCGACTTGGTCGCCACCTCCTGGTAGAGGTACCCGGTCAGCACGACCAGCCAGGTCGCCTGCCGCCAGACCCGGTGCCAGGGGCCGGACGCCAGGCCCCAGATCCGCTCGTAGGCGTTCTGCACACTGCCCCCGAAGGACACGCCGAACACTGCGAGCAGGACGCCGCCCCAGACGCTGGTGGTGCCGATGACGTTGCGCGGGGGGCTGATGACGTCGGTGACCACGCGCGCGGACCGGCCGGACAGTCCCATGCCGTCGCTGAGCCACGAGGCGAAGCCGCCCCGCACCAGCGGATCGGCGGCGGCGACCACGATGAGCAGCGGGGCGAGCGTCACCAGCGCGAGGGTGGCGAAGCCCATCGCCCGGTGCATCAGCTCCAGTTCGCGGCCGTGCGCGAACAGGGCCTGAATGCGCAGCCACTCCCTTGCGCGGTGCAGGCCGCGCCGCCACCGCATCACGGCTCCTCCCGTGCTCGCCGCCTGACGCCCGCCGCCGGTCCCGGCAGCGCCCCGTGCCGTCCCCGAGGTGAAGGCGCGCCTCGGGTTCACTCTGGCACGGACCTGGCGGCGCGCCACCGAGGAGACGGCCACATGGGTCGGCCCTGGGCCGCTGCGCAGCCCGGGCCGCGACACAGGCCGCTGCTGGGCCGTTTGGCCGCGAGCGCACCGGAGAATAGGTCCCCGTGCGTACTCCTGCCGAGGTGCCCCACGGGCCGCCGGTCCGGCCGGGTGGCCGGCGCCGGACCCTGATCGTGAGCGCGAGCATGGGGGCCGGCCACGACACGGTCGCCGCCGAACTGGCGCGGCGCGCCGCGGCGTACGGCCACGAGCCGTTCGTCGTCGACGTCCTCTCGTTGCTGCCGTACGGCCTGGGCACGGGACTGCGCCGCGGTTACCAGGCGTCGGTCCGGCACCTGCCCTGGGTGTACGCCGGCATCTACGGCGCGTTCCTGCGCGGCGGCCCCGGCCGGCGCCCCAGCGGCGTGCCGCTGGCCCGGCTCGCCGGGGACCGGCTGCTCGGCCTCGCGGACCGGCTCGGCGCCGACGTGGTGGTGTCCGTCTTCCACCTGGCCGCACAGCTGACCGGCGATCTCAGGTCCCGGGGGCGGCTGCGGGTGCCGAGCGCCGTCTTCCTGCTCGACTTCGCCGTGCACCGGCAGTGGCTGCATCCGGGCAACGACCGGTATCTGTGCCTGACGGACGCGGCCGCGCGCGAGGTCCGCCGGAGCCTGCGCATCCCGGCCGTGACGACGGGACCGGTGGTGGCGCCGGACTTTGCGGCGCCGGCCCCCGGAGCGGCCCGCTGGCGGGAGCGGTTCGCCCGGCACGCACCCGGCCGGCCGGCGGTCCTGCTGTCCGCGGGCGCCTGGGGAGCGGCGTCCCGGCCGGCCGGCACCGCCGGGCTGCTCGCCGGCGCCGGCTATCTGCCGGTGGTGCTGTGCGGCCGCAACCGGCGGCTGCGCGACCGGGTCCGCCGGGTGTCCGGGGTGCTGGCATTGGACTGGGTGGACGACATGCCCGGCCTGCTCTGCGCCGCCCACGCCCTGCTGGACAACGCCGCCGGCCAGACCGCCGTGCAGGCCCTCGCCGCAGGCCTCCCGGTGGTCGCCTACCGGCCCCTGCCCGGCCACGGCCTGGAGGGGGTGCGTCAGATGGCCGCCCTCGGCCTCACGGAGTTCGCCCCGGACACCGCCGCCCTGCTGACCGCCCTCGCCCGCGTCACGGACCCCGCAACGCCACGCCCCGACC